>DATMYJ010000207.1:0-12161 GCA_035561015.1 Desulfitobacteriaceae bacterium
GTTATTAGCAGAGTTCCGGGCCTTAACGAAAATCAATGGGCCGGAGATTTTTCCGCTCTGCTAACAGACAAATCATCCTTGACGACTGATATTCGGAAGTAACAGGGGGAAAGTAATATGAATAGTGATAATATCAAAAAAGGAATAGACCGAGCTCCTCATCGTTCTCTTCTCAAGGCCCTGGGCCTTTCTGACCGGGAAATTGCCCGACCATTCATTGGTGTAGTCAATTCTTTCAATGAAATTGTTCCCGGGCATATGCATTTACGACAGATTACGGAAGCTGTTAAAACCGGTGTCCGCATCAGTGGCGGAACTCCCCTGGAGTTTCCCTGTATAGCAGTGTGTGATGGGATAGCAATGGGGCATGAAGGGATGCACTTTTCTTTGCCCAGCAGGGAATTGATTGCCGACTCCATTGAAGTTATGGCCAGAGCCCATCAATTTGATGCTCTGGTGCTTATTCCCAGCTGCGATAAAGTTGTCCCAGGGATGTTAATGGCAGCCTTGCGCTTGAATTTGCCTGCCATCTTTGTCAGCGGCGGCCCCATGTTGACCGGGTGCTTTGAGGGCAAAGATGTCAGTCTCAGTAACTTGTTTGAAGGTGTGGGACGTGTTCACGCCAAACTTAATGACGAAGAGTGGCTGCAGGAACTGGAAGCCTCGGCCTGCCCGACTTGCGGTTCCTGTTCCGGGTTGTTTACAGCTAATTCCATGAATTGTCTGACGGAGGCTCTGGGAATAGCTTTGCCTGGCAATGGGACTATACCGGCAGTTTATTCGCAGCGTCTGGTTTTGGCTAAAGAAACAGGTTATCAAATCATGGAGCTTTTCCGGCAGGATATTAAACCGCGTGATATTATTACGGAAAAAGCGATCCTGAATGGGATAGCCTTTGATATGGCTTTGGGTTGCTCGACAAATACTATTTTGCATTTGCCGGCAATTGCTCAGGAAGGTGATCTGGCCTGGGATATTAATATTGTGAATAAGATTAGCGACAGTACACCCCAGGTTTGTAAAATAAGTCCCGCCGGACCGCAGCATATGACAGATCTGCACTTGGCGGGAGGAGTAAGCGCAGTTCTCAAACAGCTGATTGATGGTAATCTTTTCGATGGTTCTGTTATGACAGTATCTGCTATGACCCAGGCTGAACGTCTGCGTAATGCCAAAGTTACCAATCCCGAAGTAATACGTCCCCTTAGTCGGCCTTATTCTTTAAAGGGCGGTCTGAAAGTACTTTTTGGGGATTTAGCACCTGAAGGGGCGGTAATTAAGCAGGGAGCTTTAACCGATCAGGATATGGTTTTTGAAGGTGTAGCTCAGGTTTTCGACAGTGAGGATGCGGCAACACTTGCTATCCAAAACGGGAAAATAGCCGCCGGAGATGTGGTAGTAATTCGCTATGAGGGACCCAAGGGCGGTCCCGGGATGAGGGAAATGCTGGGACCAACTGCCAATTTAGCAGGTATGGGTCTGGATACCAGTGTAGTTTTGCTTACTGACGGACGCTTTTCCGGGGCGAGCAGAGGGCTTTCTGTCGGGCATATCTCGCCAGAAGCAGCTCTGGGCGGCGAAATTGCCTATGTGATGACAGGTGACCGGATCAGACTTGATTTGCAGCAGGGGCGTATAGACTGGATTTTGGATGAAAAGATTAAAGAAGCACGGCGCAGAGATCCACAGTTGTCACCTGATAAAAAAGTCGTGAAACGTAAGGGCTATCTTGGCCGTTATGCCCGCCAGGTGCAATCGGCATCACGTGGGGCAGGATTTTTGACCGGTAATGACTGAGAGGATTTTGACCGGGAAAGGCAGGAAATAGAATGAATGGGGCAGAAATCTTATTAGAAGCCTTGGAACAAGAGGAGGTCGAGGATATTTTTGGATATCCTGGGGCTGTTCTTCTTGCTTTGCTGGATGCCTTGCTTAGAAGCAAAATCCGGCATATTCTTGTGCGTCATGAACAGGGGGCAATACATGCTGCCGATGGCTATGCGCGCGTAAGTGCTAAGACAGGAGTCTGTTTAGCTACATCCGGTCCAGGTGCTACTAATCTGGTAACCGGAATTGCTAATGCCTATATGGATTCTATACCTGTGGTAATTTTAACTGGTCAAGTTTCAACTGAGTTATTGGGTACTGACTCTTTCCAGGAGGCTGATATTACCGGAATAACAATACCAATTACTAAACACTCCTATATTGTTAAAGATGCCCGGGAACTTCCGCGCATTGTTAAAGAAGCGTTTTATATCGCCCGCACGGGTCGTCCCGGACCGGTTCTGATTGATTTACCCAAAGATATTTTGAATCAAGTAGTAACCAAAGCAGCTTCTTCGAAAATGACTTTGAAAAGCTATAAGGTTTTCGGCAAAGGAAACATTGGGCAAATTGAGGAATTGGCTAAATCTATTGCCAAGAGCACCAGACCGGTTATCTATGCCGGAGGCGGTATTGTCACTGCCGGAGCAACGAAACCTTTAAGGGCTCTGGTCGAAAAGTGCAACATCCCTGTTGTCACGACCTTAATGGGTTTGGGGTGTATCCCATCTGATCATCCTAACTTTCTGGGGATGGCTGGGATGCATGGTACAGTCTCGGCCAATTACGCTTTGGATGATTGCGATTTATTAATCGCCCTGGGCGTGCGTTTTGATGACAGGGTTACCAGTGGATTAGGGCATAAGTTTGCTACAAAAGCCAAAATTGTGCATATAGACATTGATCCGGCTGAAATTGGCAAAGTAGTCCGGGCCAATATTCCGATTGTCGGTGATGTTCATATGGTGCTTGAGGAATTGGCCTCACGTCTGAATTCACCGAAGGTAGGCGAATGGTGGGAACAAATACATGCCTGGCAAAGAGATTTTCCCTTGCGTTATGAGCAGGACGGTCGGCTTTCTCCTCAGATAATCCTGGGTTGTATTGCTGAAACAGCTGGAGATGATGCCATTATTGTCACTGATGTGGGACAGCATCAGATGTGGGTGGCCCAGTGTTACCCTATAAAGTATCCCCGGCAGTTGGTTACCAGCGGAGGGTTAGGAACAATGGGTTTTGGACTGCCAGCCGCAGTAGGGGCTCAGATAGCCAAGCCTGGCAAGGATGTTGTCCTCATAACAGGAGACGGATCCTTGCAGATGACGATTCAGGAGTTAGCCACTATTGCTCAGCATCGGCTTCCTGTGAAAATTGTGCTTATGAATAACGGGGTATTAGGGTTAGTCAGACAGTGGCAAAAAATGTTTTATGAAGAAAGATTCAGCGAGATTCAGCTTCATGCCAATCCTGACTTTGTCAAGGTTGCTGAAGCTTATGGCATAAAAGGAATGAGAGTTACTACAGCCCAAGAGGTTAAACCTTGTTTGACAGAGGCCATGAACCATCCCGGTCCGGTGCTGATGGATTTTGTTATTTCACCTGATGAAGTGGTTCTGCCTATGGTTGTCCCAGGAAATGTTATTACCGATATGCTAGGGAGGTAGAGAAGATGTTGCATACTTTAGCGGTGCTCGTCGAAAACCATCCCGGCGTCCTGATGAGGGTAGTGGGGTTGTTTGCTCGCAGGGCTTATAATATTGACAGTCTTTCTGTTTGTCAAACTGAAAACCCCGGCATTTCCCGGATGACAATTGTAGTCAGCGGGGATGACCAAATTATTGAACAGGTTAGCAAACAGCTTTATAAACTGGTTGTAGTTCATAAAGTGACTGATTTGACTGATGAAACTATTGTTGATCGGGAGTTGGCTTTGGTTCGGGTAAAGGTTAATGCCGAGACACGAATGGAAGTTTTGCAGACTGTTAATGTTTTCCGGGGAAGAGTAGTAGATATGGGACGGAGTAATGTTACCGTGGAAATAACCGGGGACGGAGAAAAAATCGATGCCTTTGTCCGGACCATGCGTCCCTATGGTCTTTTGGAACTTGTTCGTACCGGAACTATTGCAATTTTGCGCTCAGATAATTAGGAATTATCAACTTATTAGCCGTGGTTATCGCTGCAGCCATTTAATTCGGCTTAGGAATTTAAATGGTGCCGGTAAGATAAAGAAAAGCTGGAAAAGGAAAGGGAGATGGACTAAATGGCAAAAATGTATTATGATGCCGATGCTAATCTGGATTTATTAAAGGGTAAGGTAATTGCGGTTATGGGTTATGGCAGTCAAGGTCATGCTCAAGCCCAAAATTTAAAAGATTCAGGTCTTAAAGTGCTTATTGCCGAGCTGAACAGTGCCCGCAAGCAACAGGCGGAAAAGGCCGGTTTTGAGGTGCTGACTGCAGCTGAGGCTGCTGCCCGGGCTGATATTATTCAAATTTTATTACCTGATGAAGTACAAAGCGCGGTTTACAAAAATGATATCCAACCTCATCTTACTGCCGGGAAAGCACTGGTTTTTTCTCATGGTTTTAATATTCACTTTGGACAAATTGTGCCTCCCAAAGATGTTGATGTTTTTATGGTTGCCCCGAAGGGTCCTGGCCATTTAGTCCGCCGTACCTATACTGAGGGGGCCGGTGTCCCTGCCCTGATTGCTGTCTTTCAGGATGCCTCAGGGAGAGCAAAGGATTTGGCTCTGGCCTATGCCAAAGGAATTGGAGCTGCCCGGGCCGGTGTTCTGGAAACGACCTTTGCTGAAGAAACTGAAACCGACCTTTTTGGTGAACAAGCTGTACTTTGCGGTGGAGCCAGTGAGCTTGTCAAAGCTGGTTTTGAAACCTTGGTTGAAGCCGGATATCAGCCGGAGATTGCTTATTTTGAATGTCTGCACGAGTTGAAATTAATTGTGGACTTAATGTATGAAGGCGGTTTAACCCGCATGCGTTATTCGATTTCGGATACTGCCCAATATGGAGATCAGGTTGCCGGTAAACGAGTCGTTAACCAACAAACCCGTCTGGAAATGAAAAAGATCCTGGAAGAAATTCAGAATGGACAATTTGCCAAAGCCTGGTTACTGGAAAATCAGGCAAACCGGCCCGCTTTTAATGCTGTAGCCCGCCGGGAAGAAAATCAACTTCTGGAAAAAGTTGGCAGAGAATTGCGTGCTATGATGAGCTGGCTGCCAAGGCCAAGTGAAGACTAAAACATATTAACTTTGAAAGTCATTTGATATTTGAGAGGAGCCTTCTTTGGTCGGAAATAGCTGTTGCAGTTATTTCCGACTTAAGGCATCTCATCTGTTCGATTTAACCTCTGAAAAAGGAGCTCTTGCTGAATGCGACGTATTAAAATTTTAGACACAACCCTTAGAGATGGTGAACAGTCCCCGGGAGTGTCTCTTAGTGTTGCCGAAAAACTCCAGATAGCCCGTCAGTTGTCTAAACTCGGCGTGGATGTTCTGGAGGCTGGTTTTCCGCTTGTGTCTGCTGATGATTTTGAGGCAGTATATAAGATTGCCCAGGAGATACGGAATACTATAGTTACTGCTATGGCCCGCGCCAAGAAAAAAGATATTGAGTCAGCCTGGGAAGCGATCTCAGGTGCCGAAAGCCCGCGCATTCACATTTTCCTGGCAACCTCACCCATACATATGCAATACAGGCTGCGAAAGTCTCCCCAGGAGATACTGGAACATGCAGTTGGAGCAGTTCGTCTGGCTAAATCCAAAACAGATGATGTGGAATTTAGTGCTGAGGATGCTTCGCGCAGTGATGTCAATTTTTTGGCTCAGGTATTTACCCAAGTTATTGCAGCCGGGGCTACTGTAATTAATATTCCTGATACAGTCGGTTATGCTACCCCGGAAGAGTTTTCTGCTTTTATCAGGACAGTGATGCAAAAAACCGTTGGGATTGAAAAAGTTGACATAAGTGTGCATTGCCATAATGATTTAGGATTAGCTGTGGCTAACTCCCTGGCAGCAATTCAAGTCGGGGTTAATCAGATAGAATGCACAATAAATGGACTCGGCGAACGGGCGGGGACTGCTGCCCTGGAGGAACTGGTTATGGCCATACGTACGCGCAAGGATCACTATGGAGTTGAAACACAGATCGTCACAACGGAAATTGCCCGGACCAGTCAAATGGTCAGTCAGTTAACGGGCATGATGGTCCAGCATAATAAAGCCATTGTAGGCAAGAATGCCTTTACGCACGATTCCGGACTGCACCTGGATGGAATAAACAAGGAACGCACTACTTACGAAATTATGTTGCCTAGTTCAGTGGGGCTGGCATTTTAACATATTTTTCAGCAATTTAAACCAGTGACAAAGACTATTCACCTGATACCAAGCAGGCTTTTGCATACAACTGGATTGAATATCTTAAATAGAGTATGATTAAGAAAAGGAGGGAAATTTACAAATGGCTATGACTATCACAGAAAAGATTCTGGCAAATCATGCAGGCCTGGATGAAGTTGTTCCAGGGCAATTGATAACAGCAAAACTGGATCTTGTTTTAGCAAATGATGTCACGGCACCGGTTGCTATTCAGGAGTTTGAAAAATTCGGCACTGATAAAGTATTTGATTCTCAAAAGGTAGCTTTGGTTTTAGACCATTTTGCTCCTAATAAAGATATTGCTTCGGCTGAACAATGCAAGTTTATCAAAGAGTTTGCCCGCAAGCAGAAAATCAAACATTTTTATCAGGTCGGCCAGATGGGTATTGAACATTGTCTGCTGCCCGAGTTGGGAATTACCTTGCCTGGGGATTGTATTATCGGGGCGGATTCTCATACCTGCACGTACGGGGCTTTGGGGGCTTTTGCCACCGGTGTTGGCAGTACTGATTTGGCAGCCGGCCTGGCTACGGGAGAAGCCTGGTTTCGGGTACCGGAATCAATCAAGTTTATCTTCCAGGGAAGTAAGTTTCAGCCCTGGGTAGGCGGCAAGGACCTCATCCTTTATGTTATTGGCAAGATTGGTGTTGATGGCGCCCGCTATCAGGCAATGGAGTTTACTGGTGAAGGAATCTCCGCTTTATCAATGGATAATCGTTTTACAATCTGTAATATGGCGATTGAAGCTGGAGCAAAAAATGGAATTATTGCTCCGGATGAAAAAACCTATGATTATCTGGAAGGAAGGGCCTCTCGCCCTTATACCAGCTGTTTCAGCGACAAAGACGCCAGTTATGTCGAGATTATGGAGTTTGATGTTGCTAATATTCCTCTGCAGGTAGCTTTCCCGCATTTGCCGGAAAACTCCAAAAATGTGGAAGAGGCTGCCGGTATTAAAATAGATCAGGTTGTGATTGGCTCTTGCACAAATGGCCGGATTGAAGATTTGCGTATAGCAGCTGAAATCCTGCGCGGCCGCCATGTTCACCCTGAAATTCGCTTATTGGTTTTCCCAGGCACTCAGAATATTTATCGTCAGGCCATTAAAGAAGGAATCATTGATGCTCTGGTCGAAGCCGGGGCGGCAGTGAGTACCCCTACCTGCGGACCTTGCCTGGGCGGACACATGGGCATTCTGGCTAAAGGGGAAAAAGCTTTGGCAACAACTAACCGTAACTTTGTCGGCCGGATGGGTCATCCGGAAAGCGAAGTTTATCTCTGTAATCCGGCTGTAGCTGCAGCTTCGGCCATACGCGGGGAAATCGTTCACCCCAGGGAGGTGCTCTAAGATGGGTAAGGCATGGAAATTTGGTAATGATGTGGATACCGATGTAATCATTCCGGCCCGCTATCTCAATAAATCTGATCCGCAGCATCTCGCTGCTCACTGTATGGAAGACGGGGATCTTAATTTTGCGCCCAATGTTAAAGCCGGAGATATTTTGGTAGCCGGGAAAAACTTTGGCTGCGGCTCTTCGCGCGAACATGCCCCGATTGCCATCAAAGCTTGCGGGATCGAAGTAGTAATTGCTGAATCATTTGCCAGGATTTTTTACAGAAATGCCCTGAATATCGGGTTGCCGATTTTGGAATGCCCGGAAGCGGTGGCTGGCATTGACGCAGGAGATGAGGTTACGGTAGATTTGAACTGCGGGCAAATCAATAACCTGACTAAAAAAACCTGTTTTCAGGCCCGCCCCTTTCCTCCTTTTATGCAGGAATTGATTAAAGCCGGCGGTTTGGCTCCATATGTGCGGGGGAGGAGAAAAAATGGCTAAAGTTGTAGTTTTGCCGGGTGATGGCATCGGACAGGAAATTGTGCCGCAAGCTTTACGGATATTGCAGGCAGTTATGGCAGATAGTCCTGTCAAGTTGGAGTATGAAGAACATTTGGTCGGCGGCGCGGCGATAGATGCCCGGGGACATGCTTTGCCCCCAGAGACCCTGCAGGCTTGTCAGGAAGCCGAGGCTATATTATTGGGTGCTATGGGCGGCCCGAAATGGGATACGCTGCCGGCAGCAGAGCGTCCGGAAATGGCCGGCTTGCTGCCTTTGCGCAAAGCTTTGGGCTTATATGCCAATATTCGCCCGATCCGCATTTTTCCGGCTTTGATATCAGCCTCAACCTTAAAACCGGAAGTAATCCAAAATGTTGATATGGTTGTTATTCGCGAGCTAACCGGTGGTTTGTATTTCGGACAGAAAGGCCGCACCGATAATCCTCCTTCAGCTTTTGACACTTTGATTTACTCTGATGAAGAGATCCGGCGCATTGTGCGTTTAGGGTTTCAGACAGCTCAGCAAAGACGAAAAAAATTATGTTCGGTCGATAAAGCCAATGTCCTGGAGTCCTCGCGGTTTTGGCGGGAAATAACTACGGATTTAGCCAAAGAATATCCGGATGTTGAGCTTAGCCATATGTATGTGGATAATGCTGCCATGCAGCTTGTACGCTATCCTGAGCAATTTGATGTTATTGTAACCGAGAATATGTTTGGGGATATCCTCACAGATTTGGCTTCCATGCTTGGAGGTTCAATCGGTATGTTGGCTTCAGCCAGCTTAAACGGACGGAAAGGTCTTTATGAGCCTGCTCATGGGTCTGCTCCCGACATTGCCGGGAAAAATCTTGCCAATCCCCTAGCAACTATTCTTTCTGCTGCTCTGATGCTGCGCAGCACTTTTGGGTTGGAAGACAAAGCCAAACTAATTGAAAGTGCTGTCGAAAAAGTTCTGGAAAAGGGTTTAAGGACTGCAGATCTGGCCAAACCGGGTGAACGCATTCTGAGTACCAGTGAAATGGGAGACGCTGTCTTAGAGGCTTTAGAAAAATAAGCCGATTTTCTATTACTGATTTGCTCAATTCCTGACCTCCGGCTTTTCAGGTGGTTCTAAAGAAAGTGATGTCCCAAATGAATGAACTGGAAATAGTTCAGGCAGGGGGACATCTCTTTTTTTTTGCTCAGATCCAATATTACATTGCGCCATTACCAAATGAACTTTAAGGTATAGTATGTTAAGCGAGGATCTTCCTGCAGTGAAAAGTCGTGCCAGGAGCACACAGGCATTTGACATGGGGCAGGTATGCTCACGGAAGGAACAAATGAGCAGCTGTTATGCGTGTGATTGGATAAGGCGCAAGGCAGATGCCAGGGCACAAAGTATATCAGTCCGTTTTCTGTACGGGCGAAGATCTTTCTGCCGGTACCAGTTTGTTTATTTGGCAGGGATGACCTTCACTAACCATGGGTACGTGGTATAATATAGTTTAGCTGAACAGAAGGGGAGTATACAGGGTGAACGGAGAAATCCGCAGAATTGTATTAAAAATTGGCAGCAGTAGTTTGAATCAATTATCAGGCGGTCTGGACGAAACTGCAATTTCTAAAATAGTCAGCGTAGTTGTTGATTTGCATCAGCAGGGAATAGAATGCATCCTGGTCAGTTCCGGAGCAGTGGCAGCAGGGATGGGGCAGTTGCACCTTCGGGCCAGGCCACGGGGCGTTTCAGCCAAACAAGCCTTGGCGGCTGTGGGGCAGGGTTTACTAATCGGCAAGTATGCCCAATACTTTAATGCTCATAATATAACCAGTGCCCAGATTCTTTTAACCCGGTCAGATCTGGCTGATCCGGTGCGTTATCGTAATGTCCGTAATACTATTGAAAAACTTATCCGTTTGCAGGTCATCCCGATTATTAATGAAAATGACTCTGTGGCTGTTGAAGAGCTTTGTTTTGGCGATAATGATCGTTTATCGGCTTTAGTTGCTGGATTGGTCCATGCCGACCTTTTAATTGTCCTGACTGATGTAGATGGCCTCTATACCTCTAATCCCAAGGATGATCCTGCGGCAAGGCTGATTGAGGAAGTTAAAGACATCACCAAGTATGAATCTGCCGCGGGCGGGGCTGGTTCTGATATAGGAACCGGCGGTATGGCTACAAAACTACAGGCTGCCCGGGTGGCTACCCGTTTCGGCATCGGGATGATACTTCTGAATTCTGCCCGCATGGAGGAAATGCTGCGTATTCCTGAAGGACGTCACCCTTATGGCACATATTTCGTCCCGATGAAGCGGGGTTTGGCAGGACGAAAACGTTGGATTGCCTATGCTGGTCTGTCAGAAGGAACAATTATCATTGATGACGGAGCGGCAGATGCTTTGGTTAACGAAGGCAAGAGTTTACTGCCCAAAGGAATAATCGGAGTAAAGGGTTCCTGGGGAAGAAAAGAACTGGTTTGTATAACCAATACTAAAGGACAGGAAATTGCCAGGGGTTTGGCAGAAGTAAGCAGCGAAGAATTACAGGAAGTACTGGGGCTGCATTCCAAAGAAATGCTGGAATTAATTCCGGATTTAGAAGCTGAAGAAGTAGTCCACCGGGATAATATGACCCTTATGTGTTATACTGATCTGCTTTAATTTAAAGACTTGTCGAAAAACGGATTTTCTTTATAATTATTATTGGTTGAAGAATAGACTTAAATGACTGCTTGAGTACCAACAGAAAATGAAAACTAAGTTGCTCTGCAGATGGTGAACGCGCATCGGCATCTTCCGAACTGGTTATTTTCAGAATGAAATGTTTTAATTTTGCATGCAATACTGTCAGATGCAGCTTGATCGGGAAGAATGGAGGAAATTCATGGATTTTCATCAGGATTTAATCATATTAGGACAAAGGGCTAAACAAGCCGCCAGAAAATTGGCGTTTATGGGGACTGCTGAGAAAAATAAGGCTCTGGCAGCAATGGCCGCGGCTCTGTTAGCTCATGAAAAAGAAATCATAGAGGCTAACAAGCTGGATGTTGAAAAAGCTCTGGCAAAAGGTTTGAAAAGCAGTCTGGTCAACCGTTTGAGTTTGACTTTCCAGGGTATCAGAGAGATCAGTGATGCTTTGCTTGAAGTTGTTAATTTACCTGATCCCACCGGAGGGGGAGAGTTTTGGACCAGACCCAATGGTTTAAGGATTCAGCGTATGCGTGTGCCTTTAGGTGTGGTTGCTATGATTTATGAGGCTCGGCCTAATGTTACTGTTGATGCGGCGGGGTTGTGTCTGAAATCCGGAAATGCAGTTATTCTGAGAGGCGGGTCGGAAGCCATCGAAAGCAACAAAGTATTAGTCAGGGTAATTGCGGCAGCGGCTGAAGAAAATGGTATGCCCCAGGGAGTTATTCAACTTATTACACAGAACGACCGTAAATATGTTCAGCAGCTCTTAAAAATGAATGCTTATATTGATGTAGTTATTCCGCGAGGCGGAGCAGGATTGATTCAGACAGTTGTCCAAAATTCCACTGTACCTGTCATAGAAACAGGTACAGGAGTATGTCATGCTTATGTAGATAAGGCGGCTGACTTTAGCAAAGCTATTCCAATTGTTATCAATTCCAAGACTAACAGACCGGGAGTCTGCAATGCTTTGGAGACACTTCTGGTAGATGAAGCTGTTGCTGCTGAATTTCTGCCTTTGATTGGAGCAGAGTTAAGAAAACATAATGTTGAAATCAGAGGCTGTCCCAAAACCTGTGTTGCTTTGGTTTATGCCCAGCCAGCTGCTGAGGAGGACTGGGGAACAGAATATCTTGATCTTATTCTCAGTGTCAGGGTAGTAAAGGACATTAATGAAGCACTTGACCATATTTATATGTACAGCACTAAACACTCGGAAACCATTATTACAGAAAATTACGGGAGTGCGCAGCGCTTTTTAAATGAAGTTGATGCAGCCGCTGTTTATGTAAATGCTTCAACCAGGTTTACAGATGGCGGGAGATTTGGCTTTGGTGCTGAAATCGGAATCAGTACTCAAAAACTTCATGCCCGGGGTCCTATGGGTTTGAGAGAATTGACTACAATAAAAT
>DATMYJ010000208.1:0-5735 GCA_035561015.1 Desulfitobacteriaceae bacterium
GCCCTGGATTTTTCTTGTCTTGAAGAAGCGTTTGGAGTTGAAGAAATAATTATAGGATTCAAAATATCCTTTATAATCACGTTTCTTCATATCATTCAGGATAACGCCCAAAATATTGGCCTGCATTTCATCGAACTGAACTTTGATGCGTTTCAGATTTTTCAGGGAGGTGGAACCCATTTTTACAACCATTAAAGTCGCATCAACTTTGGAGGCTATCAGCGCCCCGTCCACACCGCTGGCCAGGGCCGGGGTATCGAAAAGCACGAAATCGTACTTTCTGCTCACCAGAGCTATCATTTCCTCAAATTCAGCTGAACATAACAGCCCGATTGGATTGGAATGATCGCTTCCACTGGGAAGGTAGGTTAAATTACTGATATTTGTCTCATAGAGAACCCTATCGAGGTCGGTATTGTCAATGAGATAATCAGTGAGTCCAAACAGCGCCTGATCGTTCAGTCTCTTGGCTGCTGTCGGCTTGCGCATATCGGCATCAACCAGCAGGACTTTCCAGCCGGAACTGGCCATCGAGACTGCCAGGCCAATGGCCAGGGATGTTTTTCCTTCCCCGGTATTGCAGCTGGTCAAAACAAAGGTCCTGAGCTTGTTGTGGCTATTGCCTATGTGAATATTAGCGGTCAGCATTGCATAAGCATCCCGCACAGCCTGATTATTGCTGGAGTAGACGTTTAAGATTTTTGTCTGTAATTTGGTTTCCTTCATTTGCCCCTCACCCCCATTTGTTGATCCTGATTTTTCGCATCTAGGCGATATCATGCTCAGGAATAATGCCGATTACCCGCAGACCCAAGCTTTTTTCAATATCTTCGACAGAACGGACCGTAGTATCAAAGTACTCCATAACATAGATGCTGCCGGCGGCAATTAAGAACCCTGCCAATAAGCCTATCAGAACTTTCAGTGATTTTTTATTGGAGACCGGTGTATCCGGAACAACTGCCTCATCCAGAATGCTGATATTGTCACTGTTGGTTAATTTACGGATCTGATTTACAAATTCCTGACCAGTATGATTGGCTACTTCCGCCGCCACAACCGGATCATACCACTGGGCGCTGATCGTCAGGATGTTGGAATCCGTTTCACTGGTAATTCCGATCATGGATAAGATGTTTTCTTCCGTAATACTCTGGTTATCCAAAGCCTGAGCCACCGCTGAAATTACGGACCGGCTGTAAATTACAGCGGTATATTGTTTTACCAGCAGCTGACTGACAACAAGATCCTGGGAAGTTATCGTCTGACCGGTTGTCAGGACCTTGGAGCGGTTCATGATATAGAGGGTGGAATCGGCCTTATACATAGGCGGAGCCAGGACCACGCTCAAATAGCTTAACAGTCCTCCTAACGCTACCAGAATTGCTAATAACCACCATTTGCGCACCAGCGCATAAAAATATTGTTTGATTTCCATGCAATTCTTCCTTTCCTTTCATATTTCCCTTTCATCCCGGATAATATTTTTTTCTTTTCCTGATCGCTTTCTTCCTTTCAGAAAATCGCATTATTCTTTTTATACCAGCTGACAAATGCCGCCACCCCAGCTTCGAAAGAAGTAACAGGGTTATAGCCCAGCATCGCCTTCGCCTTGGAGATATCCGCATAAGTACAATCCACATCACCCGGCTGCCGGGGCTGATGATCCAACACGGCCTTGAGGCCTGTCACCTTTTCCAGAGTCGCCACCATTTGCGCAAGGCTGATAGTCTGAGATTCGCCCAAATTAAAAACTTCATATTTCTTATCTGCCGAAAATGTCCATTCCAGACTCTTGACAACCCCGTCAATAATATCGGCAATAAAGGTATAATCCCTTTGGGTCGACCCATCCCCATACAGGGGGACCGGCAGCCCTTGTGTCATCAAGCCGGCAAACTTATGAATCGCCAGATCAGGCCTTTGCCTTGGTCCATAAACAGTGAAAAAGCGGAGGCAGGCAGTATTTATCCCATATAAGTGATGGTAAGTATGGCAGAGCAGTTCTCCCGACTTTTTGGTCGCGGCATAAGGCGATATGGGAAAATCGACAATGTCGTTTTCGCTGAAAGGCACTTTCTTATTGTTGCCGTACACAGAAGATGAGGATGCAAAGACATGATATCTGACTCTGTGATCTTTCAGGCATTCCAGCAGGTTAACTGTTCCGCTGATATTGACGTCTGTGTACAAGACGGGGTTTTGAATCGAAGGTCTTACCCCGGCGTAGGCGGCCAAATGAATAACAGCCTCAGGCTTATAAGTGGCAAACAGTTTTTCCAAACAGCCTCTATCCCGGATATCGCCTTCCACGGAAATAAAACTGTTTTCTGCCCGGCGGGATGCTGCCACAGCCTTGATTTCTTCAATATTCCGGCGCTTGCGTCTGGGATCATAGAAATCATTGAAACTGTCGATGCTGATCACCTGGTAATCTCTATTTAATAAAGCTTCACAAACATGAGAACCGATAAAGCCGGCCCCTCCTGTCACCAATATTGATTTCAATTGCTGATACCTACTTTCCGTAAAAATTACTCTATCTTCAAAATTAATAGTGGTTCCGGAGGAGCTAAGGTGTTAGGGAAAGCTTCTCTTTCCTATGTCTTATACTGATATAGGCCGTTGCCAGACAAATAACCATATTGAAATAAACCCTGTAGTAGGTTATGGTGCCGAAATCAAGCATAAGGTTGACTGCCAGCAGCGCAAACAGGAACTGCGCCAAGCGGTCATTCCAAAAATCAGGTACTTTGAGGAACTGGACGAAGAGATAAAAATAAATCCAGTAGAAAGCTATCGTACCCACTATCCCCAGATCGCACAGCAGTTCAACATAGTTGTTATGGGCATAGAGACCAAGAATGTTATTATCCTTGAAATTATTCAGGCCGATACCGAGCAGAGGATTATGCTCAAACAAGCCCCAGGCAGTTACCACCAGATATTGACGTGACCAGGCTGATTTGTCAACTTCAAAGGCATCATCACTGAAGGCAAAGGCCAGGAGCCCTTCAACGCGCTTTCCGATAATATTGTAGAGAACATCATTATGCATGCTGGCATAGTAAACTACAAAGATCATGACCGCTGTCAGCACAATTGATAAAATTATTTTCATATTATTTTTACGATTCTTCAGGAAAAGCACCAGACCGATAAGCACGATGGGGAAGAGCAGAGCCTTGCGCCGGCCGGAAAGCAGACACATGAGATAAGAAAAACCGAACAAAAGACCCATGAAAATCTTGTTCTTTTTTTTGTCGAGAAGCCTGTAGATGAGGTAAAAGGTCGTCGGAATCATAATATAGGTGAAAGACATGATAGTTTGGTTGGTATACTTGGGATCGATAGATTCGGTGAAGATAGTGTTATACTGGTTGATAAAAATATATGCGGCATATAATATACCGCCCACTGCCAAAAAATCCATGACAGTCTCAATATCCTTCATATCCCGGATATACTGACTGACTGCAAACAGCATCAGAAAACAGAAAGACAGGGAAAGAAAAGAATCCAGCGTATTTTTGTTCAGGGTGGTATAAAATATCGACAGAACGCTGACAATGCTGAAAACAGCTGCCCAAACTGCAAAAATGCCATTATGGAAGCGCAGTTTATTCTCAAACAGACACAGGAACAGAACCAAAAGAGGAGTGCCAATTTTCAGCACATTTACTACCTGCAATGGAAAAAGGTAATAGCACTGGAACAGAATAAGCATCATCCCCAGCGCATAAAATGAAAATATTTTCCTTCTATCGAGTGGAAGCTGATTCAAAAAGCTTATCCCCTTTCCTGGAATTACTATTCTCAGACATTGCCTTGATCCAGTTCCAAATATTATTTGCCCGGTTTTTCTGACTAAGCATGCTTGCTCTTGCTAATGAAGCAGCACGGTTATTCGCCCGCAGGTGCTGATCTTCCTTGAGCTTCAGCACTGCTTGCCTGATCTCAGCGACGTTTGAAGGGTCAATAAGGCAGGCCGTATCCTTGCTGAGAATATCGAAATTAAAAGGTAGATTTGATGATATCACAGGTAAACCACAGGCCATCGCCTCAACAATGGCATTGCAGCAGCCCTCGTTCAGCGTCGGCAGCAGAAAAGCATCTGCAGTGCTGAGAAATACTGGTATCTCCTCTGGTTTTACCAGTCCGCAGTGCAAAATATTGGAGTTATTGGGAGTCTGCTCACCCTTACCGGCATAAATCACGGAGACGCCTTCGAGACCATCGAGAGCCTCAGCGACCCTGAGTACTCCCTTTCTCTCACTAAATTGGCCAACAAAAGCCACAATAAAAGCGTCTTGGGGAAAACCAAATTTTTTCCGCGCTTCCGCTTTATCTCTGGGATAGTAACGGCTGCTATCGATGGCGTTCGGAAAAACTGCAATCTTATCCTCATTTAAAATACCAAGATTTTTCAAGGTGTCTTTGTTGTTGCTGGAGACCGATACTATCCCACTAAGGGTTTCCAGTTCCTTGACAACTGAGTTCAAGCCGTAGTTATTAATCGACCAGGGAGTACTCTCGCCGTAAGCGGCAAAGGCTGGAATCCCAAACTCCCGGCCAATTCTCGCCGCCGTGATGCCGGCGGGAGTGATAAAATGGCCATAGACTACTTCGGGCTTTTCCTCAAACTCCCTGAACTGTTTCCGAACCGCATTATGGAAAAGCTGCGTTGTCAAATGAGTAGTTTTGAAACCGGCTAGCTTTCTTTGTCCAAACGAAATAAATCTTGGAAAATAGAGTTTAACCACACTGCCTGAGGGAGTTCTTTCTTCGGTAACCTTAGGAAGAGAGGCATATTTATAGTTTAAATTAATTGCTACCGGACTGATCACACTGCATTCCACGCCCTGGTCCGCTAATCCCCATACCAGATTTCTGACAAAAACGTGACTTGTTGGAGAAATTACTGTCGGATAGAATGCGCTGATAAAACAAATGCTTCTCACATTAATTCCTCCCTCTTCTCATCTTGATTTAGGCCTTGTAGGGGAAACAAGCCAGGAGTTGCTTCTTCTTTTCATTGACGACTGCAAGATCGACCCGGTAATCATCATAGATCCGGTTTATGGTCGGAATGCTCTCTTTTTTAAGGTCAAGAGGCTCTGCCGTGAGTCCATAAGCCGAATAATAATCCAGAAACTTAAAGCCATCTCCTTTGAGTTTGTCCGTAACTTTGATCCACTTATTGGGGATCCCATAACAGTCAGCCACAATCAGACCATGCAGACTACTGGAAATAATAGCCTCACAGGCACTCATTTGTTCAATTACACCAATCGGCTCATCTCTCAGATTAATTATAGTCGAATTTGCATATTTTTCTTTCATCTGCGCAAAGACAGGATCATCCTGCTCTCTGAAATGAGGAATTATGCCTACTGCATATTTTTTTGCCACCGGCTTTACTATTACATCGGCGAGCAGCCCGGCGTCACCTGTCACAGTCTCAATCTTGTGTCCCAGAATCTTTTCAACCCGCTGTTTGCTTAGTTCCCCCCGAATAGCGTGAAAATTCAGCTTCTTCCGGAAAAAGGGTTTGTCTTCCATTCTGGCAATAAAACCGGTTCCCCAGACATTTACTTCACCGTAAATAGCTCCGCAGACAATTTGAGCCGCGCGCAGAGGCAGTTGATCCGAAAGCATGAAATTTCCCAAGCCACTGCCAATGGCGCAGATCTCGCAGGAAAGAGGTGTAGCTCTTTTAATTTTGAGGTTAAAAT
>DATMYJ010000209.1:0-4153 GCA_035561015.1 Desulfitobacteriaceae bacterium
ATATATGTGAGAACTATACCTGTCAGCAACCCATCAGTTCGCCGGAAGAATTAACTGAATTATTTGGCGGCATTGGCGGCCACGTTGATAGCATCCCAAACAGTAGAAAAAGGCGGTGAATAACATAAATCCAGCATCCCCAGCTCCTTGGTGGACATTTTATTGGCAATAGCACAGGCAAGTACATCTATTCTTAGCACCACGCCCTGCTGGCCAGCTCCCTGAGCACCTAATAGGCGGTGAGTACCATTTTCATAAATTAGTTTAAACCAAATCGAGGCGGCTTTGGGATAATAAAGAGGCAGGTTGGAGGTTTCAACCATTACCGACTTATAGTCTAGTTTCAGGTCTTTAGCTTCATTTTCTGATAAACCGGTGCGGGCCAATTCCATTGTTCCCACTTTTAGAGCCGCCGAACCTAATGTGCCCCTGAATTTGATATGTTTACCCGCTAAATTTTCACCGGCTATTCTGCCGCCTTTATTGGCATTGGTACCGAGGGCAATATATGAATTTTCCTCTTTGGCCAAATTGTAAATTTCGGCGCAGTCTCCCGCTGCATATATATCCGGTATATTGGTGCGCATTTCTCTATCGATAATTATTGCGCCATTTTTAGCCAGATGAATACCAGCATCCCTGATAAATTCAGTAGCCGGTTTTACCCCAATGGCCATAATCACCACATCAGTGACATAGGTGCCCTTATCGGTGGCAACTTTTTCTACCTTGTCAACACCCAGAATTGATTCCAGTTTTTCACTGACATTAATTTCTACCCCCATCTTTACCAATTCCTGATGGGCAAAAACTGCCATTTCGGGGTCGAAAGGCATTAAAATCCGGTCAGCCATTTCGATAATGCGGATTTTTTTACCGTCAGCAGCCAAGGATTCAGCCAATTCTATGCCTATAAAACCGCCGCCAATTATGGTGATATCATTAAGGTTCTCCTGGAACAGTTTATTTTTCAGCAGAACACCATCCTCAATTGATTTTAAGATTAATACGCCTTGCAGATTAACTCCTGGGAAAGGCGGTACTATGGGACGTGCCCCGCAGGCAACCAACAGCTTATCATAAGAATCCTCAAATTCCGTACCTGAGGTCAGGTTTTTAACCAGTATTTTCTTTTCATTCGGTATTACCTTGAATACTTCGTGGAGGAGTACAGGTTTTATACCTGCCGCTTCAAATTCTGCTTTTGTTCTTTCAATTAACTGACCAGGCTCGATTTCTTGACCGGCTACCAGGTAAGGCAGACCACAGGCAGAGTATGAAAGGTAATTGCCTTTTTCATAAACAATAATCTCGCTGTCTGGCTGTAATCTTTTTAATTTTGCTGCCGCTGACATGCCAGCTGCATCTCCTCCGATTATTATTGTTTTCATCATTGCGCCACCTTTCTTTTCTAATTGTTCTCTTAGTTATTATTGGGATCTGCTCTTTTTCTGTCTAACCACTATCTTGAGAAAAATGTTCTGCTTGGTTAAATGCCAGGAATTTTTATGGCATCTTTGTGAAAGAGGCTGCCATATATCCGACTCCGAAGGGTCCTTCATAGGATAATACCTCCGTCGTATAGTTTTTACCTGCAAACACAGCAAATAAAAACACTTAAATGAATTTTTCCAATACCGCCTGCAGTTTGGCATTACGCTCTTCCTTTTTGACCTTGAATCCGGAATAGTTCTCTTCGAAACTGGGCCGATCAACTTCATAAAATTTACCGATAGCAATGGGTCCCTCGGAGTTATAGTCCCAGGATTTAATAATCTGCAATGCTTCGTTAAAACTGGTCGGGTCACTGATTTCAACCTCGTTTACATGATTATTGTAAAATTCATACAGATTGTTGTAGGTAACACATACCTGCAGTACATCAATAAAAGAAAAACCTTTGTGCATGATGGCTTCTTTTAATAATTTTTCGAAGTGTTGGCTTCTGACCGGATAGCCCCGGGCAATGAAGGTTGCCCCGCTGGCTAACATGAGCTCCAAAGGATTAAATGGATTTTCCTTAGCCCCGTAAGGAGCAGTGCTCCCTTTGTAATTTTGGGGAGATGTGGGCGTAAATTGGCCTGTAGCCAGGGCATAAGTCCGGTTGTCGTGAATGACAGCCGTGATATCAATGTTGCGTTTGGCGGCAAATATGAGATGATCCAGACCTTCGGCGTAAGCATCACCGTCACCTGCAAAACAGATAACCTTGGTTTCGGGGTCAGCCAGTTTAATGGCTTCCGCAGCCGGGAAAGTTCTGCCATGGATGGAGTAGAAACTATTGACAGGCAAGTAATCTACGATTTTGGAGTTTTGGCCAATTCCGCTTACCAGCACGATTTTCTCTAATGGAAAGCCATCGTTCCTCAAAGACTCCAAAACAGCCTGCACGCTCTTAAGAATTCCAAAATTACCGCAGCCCGGGCACCACTGTATAAGGGCATCGGTCTTAAGCTGGCTCATGCCATCACCTTCTTCACATCATTTTCGAGATCTTCCAGGGAAAACGGCCTTCCGTCATATTTCAATATTTGCCCATCAACCTTAAATCCGTGCTGTCGCAGAAGCATGACAAGCTGGCCCTTCGCGTTGCATTCCACGCTGATGATTTTCTCGACTCCTTGCAAAGCTTGCGCTAAGGCTTTTTCCGGGAAGGGTGACAGAACCAGCATCTGGATTACTTTCAGACCGTATTTCTGCGCTATTTCAAGACAAACCCCTTTGTTTGAACCCCAACATAGAAGTGCCATATGACCCTGACCATAAACCTTTACCGTCTCATAGTCCTCCAACTCCCGGGCCAGATGACTCTCCTTAAGGAACCGCTTATCGATAACTGCTTGAGCCACTGCGGGATCTTCACTGGTTAGCCCGTATTCGTCATGGATATAGCTGTTGGTTTTTATGACCTGTCCAGCCAGAGGCGCAAAAGCCAGCGGAGATACCCCGTCTGCCGTATTCTTATAGCGCTGATACTCACCCAGCCCATTCCAAAGCACGGGCTGCTCTTCCTGCAGCTCCGCCACCAGATTCGAGTCAAAGCTGAATAGTCCCAGGCATAAAGTCTTGTCGGTCAGAATGAAGGCCGGCATCTGGTATTTCCAAGCTTTGTTCAGGGCCACACCTGACCAGTAGCAGGCTTCTTCGGCATCACCGGGGGCTATAATTAATCGAGGAAATTCCCCCTGGCTGGCATGGAGGACAAAATTCAAGTCAGTCTGGGCGGTATAAGTGGGCATTCCCGTGGAAGGCCCGGCTCTTTGACCAAGCACTACTACCACCGGCAACTCAGCCTGGCCGGCCAGGCCCAAGCCTTCAACCATCAGGCTAAATCCGCCTCCGGAGGTCCCCACCGCAGTTTTTACTCCCATATAGGCATAACCCAGAGCCATGATCATCACCGCAATCTCGTTCTCTGGAGGTATTACCTGGAGCCCGAATTCTGGTGCCAAGCTGGCTAAAAACTCCAAAATAGGTGAAGTCGGCGTCATCGGATAGGCGACATAGGCTTGCAAACCAGCCTTGAGCAGGCCGAGACTAATCGCCTGACTGCCACTTAATACTGGAAGAATAGGCTGCTTGCTCTTCTCCACTGTATTATATTGCTGGGCCAGATCAAAGCCTTTACGTGCTATTTTCAGGTTTTGTTCCAGCATCTCAGGAGCATGTTTCCGGTGCAAATCTTCGCAGATGCTCCACTCAATACCTAAGGCCCTGCAGAGTCCGCCAATCATGCAGTAATTGCCCTTAATTGGCAGACTATCTTCCTCCCTTAGGATTTGGGCAAGCGGCAATCCTATGACAGGCTGAGATAAGCCATCTGTTCGTATCTTTTCAGTATCGCAGATAATAATGGTATTATCCTTGCATCTTTTTTTATGAAGGTCTATCGCATCCTGATTAAAAGCCAGGATAACATCTACCTGATCCGAGTGGACCGCGATCTTCTCCTGGGAAGCACGGATAATAACAAAATTGTGGCCGCCTTTGACCAACGAGGGAAAATCATTATACAAATAGATACGATAGCCTAGCCGGTTGAAGAGCCTGCTGATCATTATGCCGGCCTCACTGATGCCATACCCTGTTTTACCGCCAACCAAAATAGATATTTCCTGCATATTAATCACCCTTCGTTATCATTATTATTCCT
>DATMYJ010000210.1:0-2669 GCA_035561015.1 Desulfitobacteriaceae bacterium
ACTTGTTCTGAATATGCAATTCAAGCCTTGCAAAAATACGGATTTTGCAGGGGAATTGGAAAATTTGTGATCAGGATTCTTAAATGTCATCCGTTTCATCCCGGAGGATATAATCCTGTCTGAGGAGGACTTTTGTGAATATTATTAATTCAATAGTGGAGTTAATGACAGAACTTTTAAAATGGCTGTATTATGCAAGTTCTGCGGTTGGCCTTCCATACTATGGTGTAGCAATCATTCTGCTAACAATTATAGTTAAAATGATCCTATATCCTTTAACCTGGAAGCAAATGTCCTCTATGAGAAGAATGTCCGAACTTCAGCCGAAAATCAAAGAAATCCAAAAAAAATTCAAGGATCAGCCGGATAAAGCCAATGCCGCTGTCATGGAAATGTATAAAAAACATAATGCCAATCCCATGAGCGGATGTCTGCCCCTGCTGGTTCAGTTGCCGATTTTTTGGGCCTTATACAAAACCTTGTATAATTTTGGAACCTATATAACTGATCCTAGTCAAGCCTATTTTCTCGGGTTCAATCTTACCTTGAAAAGCAGTCTGAGCAATGATTTCTTTATTTTACCGATTTTGGCGGCTGCCACGACTTATTTACAGACCAAGGTATCCGGCACAATGTCTTCAACTGACCCAACTCAAAAAACAATGCTCTATATTATGCCCATAGTATTCGGTTATTTTAGTTCTACTGTACCTGCGGGATTGGCTGTATATTGGGTGACTATGAATGTTGTTACTATATTGCAGCAGCTCTACATCAATAAAAAGTTGGCTAAGCAAAAGACTGCAGATGCTATTTAAAAGCATGGAAGAGCGGGGAGGTTCAATTAAGTTATGAAGGTTATCGAGAATACCGGCAAGACAGTTGAGGATGCGATATCTGCCGGTTTGCAGGAGTTAGGCATTGAGCGAGACAAGGTTAAAATTGAAATTTTGGAGATACCCACCAAAAAAGGCTTATTTGGAATTTTAGGTACAAGTTTAGCCCGGGTGCGGGTCTCTTACGAGGATAATCCCGGTGATCTGGCCTGTAACTTTATAAAGGAAATATGCCGCTGCATGAATGTTGAAGCTGATTATCAGGTCAGTCAGAGAAATGAACACTGGTATATTGATATTACGGGAACAGAACTGGGAATTTTGATCGGCCGCAGGGGAGACACCCTGGAGGCCCTGCAATATCTAACCAACCTGGCTGTGGCCAGGAAGCTGGCCGAAAGAGTCAGGATAATTGTTGATGTTGAGGGCTACAGACAACGCCGGGAAGAAACATTGGTGCGCTTGGCCCAGCGCCTGGCCGATAAGGTTAAAAGAACCGGAACTCGTGTTGTCCTGGAACCTATGAATCCCCATGAAAGACGGATAATCCACACAGCTTTGCAAGAGGACCTGCGCATTTTAACCTTTAGCGAGGGCGAGGACCTGAACCGAAGAGTTGTGATTTCTTTAAAAAGAAGCAGAGATATTTCATAAGCTGAAGTAAGAAGCTGAGTTTAGAAACTGAAGTGAGGGGGGAAGCCCCCTCACTTTTACGCTATCTGAAAATCTGACAGAAGACCTAATAAAAGGGTATTTGGCTGATCACTCTGGTATCAAATGAAGATTATGGGGATTATAATGTGGATAAACAGGTGATTGCTTGTGGATTATTGGGGATAAACAGGGCTGACAATGGAAATAATGAGGGATGATGAAAATGACTGAGGATGATTAATGTTGGATGACACGATTATCGCTTTAGCTACAGCGCTTGGAGTAGCAAGTATTCATGTTATACGTCTCAGCGGTCCCGAAGCCGCAAAGATCATAGCCGGATCATTTATTCCCAAAAATCTGCTGCGTTGGAACAGTAAAGAAAACTTCACCCTGCATCTGGGGATTTTTCAGGCTGAAGATATTGCTGATGAAGTTCTCATCGGCAGAATGCTGGCACCGGCTTCCTTTACCGGCGAAGATATCTACGAAATAAATTGTCACGGCGGGCCATGGTTAGCTCAGAAAATAATCGCCTGCTGTATTCGGGCAGGAGCCAGACTGGCTCAGCCCGGGGAATTTTCCAAACGTGCTTTTCTGAACGGCAAAATCGATCTGATTCAGGCGGAAGCTGTTGTGGATCTGATCAGCGCCCATACCAATAATGCTGCTAAACTGGCCTTTGCCCAGCTTAAGGGATCATTATCTGACAAGATAGTTGACCTCCGCCGGGAAATAATGGATATCTTAGCTTTTATTGAGGCCGGTATTGATTTTCCGGAAGATGATGTGGAAGATTTAGATCGTTTGACATTGAGCAATAATATCAAAACAGTCCTTGCCCGCAGCAGGGAATTACTGGAAGGGAGCAAAACAGGCAAGATTTTGCGCGAAGGACTGCAAACTGTTATCGCCGGCAGACCTAATGTGGGAAAATCAAGTCTCCTAAACGCTCTGTTACAGGAGGAACGGGCGATTGTTACTGATATTCCCGGTACTACCAGAGATGAAATCCGGGAATCTGTCAATCTGGGCGGTATTCTTCTGCATCTCGTGGATACTGCGGGAATTCGTGTCGGCGAAGATCTTATTGAACAAATGGGAATTGACAGATCCTGGCGGGCTCTGGAGGCTGCAGCTCTTATTTTACTGGTGGTGGAAGCAGGCCATCCTTTGACA
>DATMYJ010000211.1:0-3196 GCA_035561015.1 Desulfitobacteriaceae bacterium
CATTTTGCTTTAGGATAATGCTTTGAATAAGGGACTTTCGAAATTATCAAGAGGGGGAGTAAGAGGATGAGTAATAAGATAATCGTCTATGGGAGTAGAATGTTAGCGAGAATGCTATATTATGATTCATTAAGACATCCGGATTTTAAAATTGAGGCTTTTGTTCAAGATGAATCGTACCTGGATAAATCAGGCTATTATTTAGGATTGCCTTTGGTGGGATTTAAGTCGGTTACAGAATATTATCCGACCTCTTCATACGATATGATTGTATTGACAGCTTCCTATGATGATATGCGAAATCGAGAAAGCTTGTATAGAAAAGCAAAAGCATTAGGATACAATCTGCGAAATTATCTCAGTCCATCCAGTATTGTTTCTCCAGATGTTGAAATGGGAGATAATAATTTAATTCTTGAGCAAGTTTACTTGGGTGCCAAAGGGCGAATGGGTTCGTGCAATACAATCCGGCAGCAAGTATACATAGGACATGATTTTACTTTGGGAAATATAATGTGATTACGCCAGGGTGTAAAATTGGGGGCAATTGCCTCATCGAAAATAATTGCTATATTGGCATTGGTGCTTCAATCATAAATAACACTAAGATTTCCGAAGAAAGCCTGGTTGGAGCAGGAAGTGTCGTAATAAAGAATACAGAACCATTTTCAAAAAACGTCGGAAATCCAAGCAGAGTCCTGAGCTACCATCAGCAAGAAGGATTGAAGGTGAATCTGTAAGAAGAATTTAATTATTGTGAACCTCATCTCCCCTTGTGTCAGAATAGTTGTCATAGACCTCCGAAATAAGTATAGTGAGTTAACAGAACTCGAAGGAGTGAACCTACCCTGATTTTATTTTATCACACGTTCTGTGTGTCCATAAAATCGCGGTAAGGTCACTATGAGGGTACCATACAATTAACACAAAACTAAATAACTGTATAGTGATCTATCTACCAAAAATTGCCCTAATAATTCGCTGATTCTCCGCCTGATTATTTTGACAGATTGGGGCAATACCCTTGCATTTTTGGTTGTTGTGTGTTATTTTATAAAGGCCTTCTTTAAGGAGGTTAAGTCGGGGCGTAGCTCAGCTTGGTAGAGCGCTACCTTGGGGTGGTAGAGGCCGCACGTTCAAGTCGTGTCGCTCCGACCATTAAATTTTTAAACGAAACCTGCTAAATTCTTTTAAGAAAGAGGATTTGCAGGTTTTTTGCATTTGGGGGCTGGTTATATAGGCATTAACCATCCAAAATAGGTATGCTTGATTGATGTTATCTATCCGGAAACAGCCATAGCAGGGGTCTCCTTTCTTAACCGGCAAATATCGTAAAATTACGGCTGCGTATGGTATTATTAAAGCTGGGGCAGTTAGCGGGGAGTTGTATTATATAGCACAACAGTAAGTTCAACAGCAGTTCCCGCCACTTGGAGGATGATGAATGCGGTTAAGGGCGCAGCGGGAACTGCAAGACGTTATCGGAAAGATGAGGCGGAACCGCTGCGACCTGTGGCGGATTAGACGGAATATCTTTAAAGATATAAAGGATAAGGAGATAGAAAATGCGAGATAAACGATTTGTTGCAGTACATCGTGGCGGCCTACTCACTAAAGATAATCATCATAAGTTAATTAGATGGGCTAGGGTGTGTTCGGAACACGTATTATCACTCCTTGAAGGGAATATTGACACGCGGTTAGTTTATGCTCTACATGTGGCTAAAGAATGGGAAAATGGAAATGTACCAGTAGGAGATGCGATGAAAGCTTCATTAGGCGCACATGCAGTGGCAAGAGAATCTTCCAATCCGACTTCAATAGCAGTAGCTCGTTCCATTGGACAAGCTGTTGCTACTGCTCATATGGCAGACCATTCACTGGGAGCAGCATTGTATGCTTTGAAAGCCGTGAAACATGCAGGTAAATCAATAAATGAAGAAAGAAAATGGCAAAATGAACAATTACAACTGTTGCCATCGGAAATTGTAGAGCTAGTTCTAACTACCATGATGAAGAAAGAGAAAAGCATAAAAATATAAATTGCCCTACAGGTAAGGTACTCATTAAGTTCAGCGGGGGAGATTTGGTCAGCTTGTTTGGCAAAATATTTTTCCAGGAGCCTTAAATGGCTGAGATAAGGTTGCAGGGTCTGAGGCGAAAGACCGGGAAGTTCCATTTCGAACTTCATTTGCTGGTGACGAAGAGGCAGGGTTTAAAGATTTTTGAGTCATGGTAACCATCCTTTCGCGCTTAATTGGGGAGTCCGAGAAGATAATATGACTCAAACCAAGATAGTTTACTGTTAATAGTTACCGTTCAGCTGTTTAGTACAACAGCGGAATTTCCTCAACATTGTTAATATGAATGCAGAATGACGCTGAGTAAACTCCTGAGCGTTATATTACATAGGTTCCGAAGATGATTATGGGTAAACATTTGATGATTTGAGGGGAGAAGGATTAGTATGGCACGAAGGTTGTTAAGCGAGATGCACCCAATACTATATTTTTCATCAGTCTGGTCTCGGAGATTAATAATATACTTCAGATGGTGTTTCGAAAATAAGAAATTTGCATCTTTACGAAGTCCTGAAAGATTACCCTACAGAGTTAAGAAGCATCAGTCAGTACTGATAAGGAAGCTTGGTGACACCGATATGCAGTTGCAATATAATAAGGTTAAGAATCTTTCGATAGCGATAAAGCAAATTGATGGTATTCTCATAAGGCCTGGTGAAACATTCTCGTTTTGCAAATTAGTAGGATTGACCACCAAACGCAAGGGATATTTACCTGGTATGTTATTGTCTTTTGGAGAAGCGAAGCCTGGCATTGGTGGAGGAATCTGTCAAATCGCCAATTTAGTCCATTGGCTGGTTATTCATAGTTCTTTAACTGTTACGAAACGGTATCATCATAGTTTTGATCCATTCCCAGATGACGGAAGGGTATTACCATTCGGCAGCGGGGCTACAGTATTTTACAACTATTTAGATTATCAGTTTATGAATCTTACTCCGTATACTTTCCAACTGAGACTTTGGCTTTCAGATAAATGTTTGGAAGGAGAATTAAGGGTCGATCAGAATTTAGATTTTGCGTATCATGTGTTTGAAAAAGACCATGAGTTTCTTAAAATCGGGGAGAATTACTTCAGAAAAAATGAAATATGGAGAAACATGATAGTCAGAAGG
>DATMYJ010000212.1:0-7292 GCA_035561015.1 Desulfitobacteriaceae bacterium
TGGGGCGATGCTGAAGTAATGTCTTTATCATATCAAAATAAGACTTAATATTAATTTGAAACTATTGTTTGAAAGCATATTCTGCAGGGTATATACTCTTGTTCCTTGGGAGCGAGGGTTTTATGCTGTTTGAGCAGGTATTCCGGCAGATATGAGAAGATAGACAATCAGGATCTGGAGAAAGCCTGGATCCTAAAAACGGCAGGAGGAAGGCTGAATGCAAGAAAAGTATAATTTTTCTAAGATCGAGCATAAGTGGCAGGAAAAGTGGCTGGCAGAAAAGATCGACAGGGCGGATACATCTTCTGTCAAACCCAAATTTTATGCTCTGGCCATGTTTCCCTATCCCTCCGGGAATTTACATATGGGACATGTGCGTAATTATTCCATCGTTGATGTTATAGCCCGTTACAAACGAATGCAGGGCTTTGAGGTTTTACACCCCATTGGCTGGGATGCCTTTGGTCTTCCGGCCGAAAACGCTGCTATCAAGAATCAGACTCCGCCGGAAGAATGGACCTGGCGAAATATTGCCAATATGAGGCGTCAGCTTCAGGAAATAGGCATTTCCTATGATTGGGAGCGGGAGGTGGCCACCTGCCATCCCGAATACTATCGTTGGACCCAATGGCTGTTTTTGGAGTTTTACAGGCATGGCTTGGTATACAAGAAGAAAGCAGCTGTTAATTGGTGTCCCTCCTGTGCTACCGTTCTGGCAAATGAACAGGTAGTGGACGGAGTATGCGAACGCTGTGAAACAACAGTAACCAAGAAAGATTTGGAACAATGGTTCTTTAAGATTACCGATTATGCCGATATTTTGCTGGAAGACCTGGATAAATTACCGGGTTGGCCGGAAAAAGTCAAAAGCATGCAGCGGAATTGGATTGGCCGCTCAGAAGGGGTCGAGGCCAGCTTTCCCCTGGAAGGGCTAGCGCAGAATCTGACGGTATACACTACCCGCTTTGATACCATTTATGGTGTCAGTTATGTTGTCCTGGCCCCTGAACATTCTTTAGTCAGGGAACTGGTCAAGGGAACAGAATACGAGCAGGATGTTTTGGCCTTTATTGAAAAAATGAAAGGCCTCAATGAAATTACCCGCACTTCGACCGAAATCGAAAAAGAAGGACTTTTTATCGGCAAGTATTGTCTGAATCCTATGAGCGGAGAAAGAGTTCCTATCTGGATAGCCAATTATGTTCTCCTGGAGTATGGAACAGGGGCTGTAATGGGTGTTCCCGCTCATGATGACAGAGATTTTGAATTTGCATTGAAATATGGCTTGGCAATTACTCCTGTTATCCGGGATCCGGGCTCTCTCCCGGAGAAAAAAGATCAGCCCTTGTCGGCGGCCTATATTGATGAAGGGGTTATGATCAATTCCCGGGAGTTTGACGGTCTGCCCAATGAGGAAGCAATGGAGAGGATGGCAGATGAAGCCGAGCGGCGCGGTGTGGGCCAGCGTAAGGTGAATTTCCGCTTGAGAGATTGGCTGATTTCCCGTCAGCGTTATTGGGGAGCGCCGATTCCCATGATCTATTGTCCAAAATGCGGGACAGTACCGGTTCCGGCTGACCTGCTGCCGGTACTTTTGCCGACCGATGTTGTTTTCAAAAGCGGGGTAAATCCTTTAACTACCTCTGAATCCTTTGTTAAGACGAAATGTCCGCTTTGTGGCGGAGAAGCAGAGCGGGAAACTGATACCATGGATACCTTCATGTGTTCTTCCTGGTATTATCTGCGTTATACGGATCCGCGCAATCAGCAAGCTCCGTTTTCTGAATCAGCTGTTGATCACTGGATGAATGTCGACCAGTATGTAGGTGGGGTGGAACACGCCATTTTACATTTGCTTTACTCCCGTTTTATTACCAAGGGCTTGCGGGATTTCGGTTATTTGAAAGTTGGTGAACCTTTTGAAAATCTCCTGACACAGGGAATGGTCTGCATGGATGGTTCCAAAATGTCCAAATCCAAGGGTAATGTAGTAAGTCCCGAAGAAATAATCGCGCGTTTCGGTGCTGATACGGCGCGCTTGTTTATTCTTTTTGCTGCTCCTCCGGAACGGGATCTGGAATGGAGTGAACAAGGAGTGGAAGGCTGCTACCGCTTCTTAAACAGGGTTTGGCGTTTGGCAGTACAATTCAGGCAATTAGCGCAAGCCGCTGCCCTGCCCGGGGCTGTAGCCCAAGAGCGGATTTTTAAGGATCTCGATACCCAAGCCAAAGAAATTCGTCGGCAAACCCATCTGAGTATTCAGCGGGTAACAACAGATATTGGCTTGCGCTTTAATTTCAATACGGCAATCAGCACGATTATGGAACTGGTGAATGCCTTATATCTTTATAAGGAACAGCCAGGGTTTAACTTGGAAGTCACCCAGGAGGCCATGGAGACAATTATTCTCCTGCTTGCTCCCTTTGCACCCCATATTAGCGAAGAACTATGGTCTGAACGGGGCTATTCCGGCAGTATTCATACCCGGCCATGGCCGCAAGCCGATAAAGAAGCCCTTGTTCAGGACGAAAAAACGATTATCTTACAGGTTAACGGTAAAGTGCGTGATAGAATCCAGGTACCAGCGGCAATCAGCAACCAGGATTTGGAGGCCAAAGTTATTGCCCTTGAGAAGATTCCGGAGTGGACGCAAGGGAAGGCTATAGTCAAGGTTGTAATTGTCCCCGGGAAACTGGTTAACCTGGTTGTTAAAGGCTAAGTTAAGAAATCTATATAAACAACGGCATGTCCAAGAACAGAGGGCATGCCGTTGTTTTTTGGCTCGTTTCGGTTTGGCCGGAAAAGCTTTCAGTGGGCGCCTAAGATTATATATCTAAGTAATCGACAGGATCAGTCAGGTTTCGCAACAGGAAAAAGTGCTATAATGAGGAATGGAAATATTAATCATTATAGGTAATAATAGGGGAGAATCTGGAGAATGTTATTTTCATTACAGCCAGGAAGGGACGGGGGTGGATAAGTCACCCGCGTCCTTTCGCTTATCCGGTATAACTGAAGGTTCGAGGTTAATATCAGTGTCAGAGGATGAGCTGGAGAAAAGCAGACGGCACGAAAAGAGGAGTGGCGAAGAAAAGCAGGTGGAGAAGTTAAGCGGCAGAGGAGGCAGGTACTATGGAACGGAGAATGCGATATATCTGGTGGGGTATTCTGGTGATTCTGATCGGTGGGGCTGTATGGAAACTATTTTTGGTGCAGGGTCCGGAAACCTATATTGAGAAGGCGGCTGCCAACAGGGAGATCGTGGTCTATATCAGCGGAGCGGTAGAAAAAGCGGGGCTGGTCAGATTGACTCCGGAGGCGCGCCTGGATGATGCTCTGCAGCAGGTACAGCCTTTGCCTGAGGCGGATCTGGAGGCTTTGAACCCGGCTGAAAGACTGAAAGACGGGCAGAAGATTGTAATTCCTTATCAGGAACAAGCTGCAAATAGCCTGGATGCTCAGAATCTTGGACAAGCCGCGGTTAAGGAAACAGGACAGAACAGTATTTCAGCAGGCGGGAAAATAAATATTAATACAGCCGGAGAAGCTGAACTGGATAAATTACCCGGTGTCGGTCCCGCTTTGGCTCAGCGGATAATACAGTATCGTACGGAAAACGGTCTCTTTGTCCAACCAGAGGATTTACAGAATGTTTCCGGCATTGGTCCAAAAACATACGAAAAAATGAGTGCTTTGGTAACAGTTCGGCCATGAACGATCTCTGGAGCAGAAGAACAGCAGCCTTGCTTTGTGGGGGAATAAGCGGAATTTATCTGCCGGCAGCCGCGGGATTTTGGGTTATGGGGATCCTGCTTTTGGTTCTGGTTCGTCTTTGGCTTTGGCGGCCACAAGATTTTTGGGGACGTGTTTACCGGCCTGAAATCTTCATAACCGCGGTCGGAGTTCTGGCAGGATTTGTTTACGGGCTGACGGTTCCACAGCAATGGCCGGAGCCATTTAACCTGAAATATATTCAGCTGAGCGGTACTCTGCTGGATTGGAGTGAAACTTCAGCCAAAGCAACTGGTGTATTTGAAGTGGAAGAGGGCGCAGGGGACCAGGAAATCGTAACCGGTTTAAGAGGGCAAAAATATCGTCTGACGGTTTACCCAAAATCAGATGGCCAGTTGCCCGCCGCTTGGCAGCAGGTGCAGCCGGGAGATCATCTGCGTTTTGCTGCCCGTCTGGAACAGCCTCGGTCTCAGGGGACAGCCGGGGCCTTTGATCTCCGACTATATTATGCAGTCAGAGGTTTGCAGGGAAGTTTGACAGCCCAGGACGAGGTTATTATAGCTGCTCAGGGATCACCACCTTTGACCTGGCTGATCAGAAAACAGGTCATGGAAAATTTGCGTCTTTGGGATCGGACTGAAACAGGAGTTTTAGAAGGGATAATTTTTGGGGATGCCAGTGGTATTTCTTCTGAGCTGCAGGAACGCTACAGGGCCACAGGAGTTTTACATATTTTTGCTGCTTCCGGTTCCAATGTCGCTGTTGTTTTGGGTTTACTGTGGTTTTTAACTGTTTGGCTTCCTTTGAGGCTGCGGCTGGGAATGTGCAGCGCAGGATTGATAGGCTATGCTGCCCTTTGTGACGGAAATGCTCCTATCCTCAGGGCCACGATCCTGGGAATAGCAGTCCTGTTGGGGCGGCTGGGATGGGGCCGCGTTCCTCCGTTACGCTGGCTGCTGCTTGCGGCTTTGATCCTGTTTGTTCATAACCCCCTTCTGGTCAGAGATCTGGGGTTCCAGCTCTCCTTTATAGCCACTTGGGGAATTATCGTGTTGGGACCCCGTATTCAAGCCTGGCAGGTATTTCACTATTTTCCCAGGCAACTGGCTTGGGCCCTGGCAGGTACACTGGCGGCGCAAATTGCTGTCATGCCGCTTATTATTACAGCCTTTCACCGTTTATCCCTGGTGAGCCTGCTTGCCAACCTCGCTGTAATGGTGCTTGTTGGTACTGTTCTGGAATTAGGGTTGATTGCGGTTATGCTTTCCTATATACCGGTTTTAGCAGCACCCTTTTGGCAGGTTTCTCTCTGGCTGCTGCAAATAAGCAACGCTGCTTTGGCGCAGCTGGCCTTACTGCCCTGGGCTGAGGTTATGGTAATGCAGCCGGGAGTGGGATTTTGGCTGGGCTGGTTTGGCGGCATTACCGTCTGGCTGGCCGGCCGGGAGCGCTTGGCCTTTATAGCAAGGGTTTACTGCAGAAAATTGTGGCGCCGGCTGCTATTTAACCACTGTCAGCACCTTTACCCGCAGTTGCTCAATCATCTGCTGGAGCCTCACCGGACTAAGTTTGTGAATCTGACTGGGGAATACGGGCCGCTGAGCAAGAATAATCTTTCCTGGCTATTAATTGCTCTTTTGACGATACTGCTCTGGAGTCCCTGGGGTAAAAGTACGGTTCTGGAAGTAACTTTTCTGGATGTGGGTCAGGGAGACTGCATAATTATTCAGACTCCTGAGCAACAGGCGATCATGGTGGACAGCGGGCCGCAAAACGAACAGTTTGACAGCGGGGCAAAAATTATTGTGCCTTATCTTTTACACGAAGGAATTAAGAATCTGGCTGCCCTGCTGCTTACTCATGAACATCAGGATCATTTGGGCGGTGCCCAGACTGTGCTGGAAAATATCCCGGTTGCCTGGGTGGGTGTACCGGCTGTAGACCAGAGACTGTCTAATCAGCAGTGGAGCGAGGGGTTAACAGCCGGCATTCAGGATTCTTCCGAACGATTTCGCCTCCTGCAAAGCGGGGACAAGATAGTCCTGGATTCAGGGATTTTTCTGGAGGTTCTGGCTCCCCGAAAAGTACTTGAGGGTACCAGTTCTGATCCCAATAACAATTCCCTGGTTCTGAGACTTAATTATCAGGAAAGCAGTGTTCTTTTGACCGGTGACATGGAACAGGAAGAGATGGCGACCATAGCAGATGCCGGACTGGACTATGAAGCTGATTTTTTCAAACAGCCTCATCATGGCAGTACCAATTCGCTGGCGGAGCCTTGGCTGGATGCTATTCAGCCTCGGGCTGTCATCATTAGCGTTGGTAAGAATTCATTTGGGCATCCCTCACCCCAGGTATTGCAGTATTGGGCCGGCCGACAGATACCAATATACCGAACAGATCAGGACGGTACTATCAGATTAAGACTTGATCCTCAAGGAGGAGCAGAGATAATCTCTGGCCGGGCAAACTGACACAACAATTTTGCTCTATTAACAGATTATCGGTTAAAATAAGAAGGGGAGGGATTAAGAAATGCAGGAAATCCAACATATCAGGGAGGCGGTCCGACTGGAAAAGATCCCGCCGGTTTATTTGTGGCATGGCGAAGATCGTTTTTTAATCCTGCAAGCCCTGCTGGAATTGAAGAAATACTATCTAAAAGGAGATCCTTCAGGCAGTGGGATCGAGGTTCTTTCGGCCAGGGACTGGAGTCCTGCGGATATAGTCACGGCGGCGAACACGGTTTCCTTTTTTCAAAGACGGCTGGTCATAGTCGAGGATGCCTCCTGTTATCAGGAAACCCAGCCGGAAGATCTAAAATATTTTCAGGCTTATTACAGTAATCCCAATCCTGATGCCTGTCTGCTGTTTATAGCTGAAAAGGTCCATAAAGGACGTAAGTTTTACAAGACTCTGGAAAAAAACGGAACTGTTTATGAATTTGTCGTTCCCAAACAGGTGAGGGAATGGGAAACCTGGCTGACAAGAGAGTTGCAGGAGAGGGGCAAGACTATGTCCGCCCCAACGATGCTCTTTTTTCTGGATTGGGCCGGGCACAGGCCGGGTGTATTAAGCCAGGAATTGGACAAGCTGGCTGTTTATCTGGAGGAAGACAATACTGTTATCAAAGAAGAAGATATCAGGGCAATCACAACGAGAACAGTTGAAGCCAATATTTTTGAAATGCTGAATGCCCTTGCTCAGCGCAAAATTGATCAGGCTCTGCAAAGACTCCATGAGGTTCTGCCTGAGGAGCACCCTCTTAAGATTTTGACCCTTCTTGTCCGGCAGGTCCGCTTGCTCCTGGGTGCCGCTGTCTGGCGGCGGCGGGGAGAAAATACCGCCGGTTTAATGGCTGCTTTGGGGATCAGGTCTTCTTATGAAGCCCAAAAGATTTGGACACAGTCGCAGAAAGTACCTGAGGAGCTTCTGGTTAGAGCACTTCAGGAATGCCTGAAGACGGAGATTGCCTTGAAAACGGGGGCCGGAGATCCTGTTCTTCTAATTGAACTAATGCTTATCAGGTTTTGCCGCTCATAGAAGAACCGGGCTTATTA
>DATMYJ010000213.1:0-2258 GCA_035561015.1 Desulfitobacteriaceae bacterium
CTGCTCTCCCGGAAGGCAACCGCCTTTAAGAGAATGGTGGGGATCCCTTTGGACCGGGCAATAGTCTCAATCTTGTCATTGATAATTTTGAGCGGCGGATTAGTATTCAGACTGGCCTTGGTCCCAAAAGGTATAAATAAAAACAGCGTCATTGTCAGCAGAAGCAAGACAGCCTGCCAATGGGTTCCGGATCTTATCTGACCTCTTCTAACCCGGTTAATTCTCATAATCACACCCCGCAATCATCTAAGGACTAGCAGCAAATATTATTCGTCATAGTGGTTGCTCTGTCCGTCGTATTTAGTAGGCTCCCCGACCTGTCAGAACGACAATAACCGTCTTCCCCATTATTTTGAGATCCTGCCAGAGACTCCACTTTCGAACATATTCCAGATCATAGATCATTGTTTCCCCCAAGGTTAATTCACTGCGTCCGCTGACCTGGGCCAAACCGGTTACTCCCGGAGGAACACTGAGGCGCAGATATTGCTCAGGAGTATAAAGTCTGACGATTTCCGGTACTTCCGGGCGCGGACCAACCAGGCTCATATCTCCTTTTAAGATATTCAGAAGCTGGGGGAGTTCATCCAGACTTCTCCTGCGTAAAATTTTTCCGCTTCTGGTGACGCGGGGATCGTTTTTTTCCTGGAATACAAAGTTTTCGATTTCCTGCAATTGGGTCAGTTTGGTCTGCATCAGAATATCTGCATCAGCCGTCATTGTCCGAAACTTAAAAATTTTGTACGGTTTTCCTCCCAAACCCACCCGGATTTGCCGGAAAAGAACCGGACCCGGAGAATCATAACGAATCCAAACGGCAATCACCAGCCACAGCGGCCAAATCAGCCCCAAGAGAAATATTGCCCCTGTCAGATCCAGCAGCCTCTTGACCTTGCGTTGCCAGGGTTTACCAGAGTATTTCATGCCTCCCTCACATCTGGACTGAGTGGTTGGTTTTGAAATAATAGTGTCCCGATTCATCCGTTGTCTCCTAACTGGATTCATATTGTACATACAAGCAGGCAAGGGCCTTGTCCAAGGTTATTTCCTGAATTTCCTGACGACACGTTCTACAGCCTCGATCACATCCTCGGTATCCTGGCTGCTCATTTTAGGATACAAAGGCAGGGAGATGATCCGGTCATAAACAGCTTCGGCCTGCGGATAGTCCCCGCGCTGATAGCCATAGGTATCCCGATAATAAGGATGAAGATGCAGCGGAATAAAATGTACACTGGTGCCGATATTCTCTGCTTTAAGCTCCTCAATAAAGCGGGCCCGGTCTATAGTCAGTCTCTCCAGATTAAGTCTGATAATATACAGATGCCAGGCATGACGGGCATACTCCGGTTCCTGAGGAATTTCCAGTTCCGGGATTAGGCCAAAGCGGGAATTATAGCGCTGAGCAATTTCTTTTCTAATGCCTTGCATCCGCTCCAGTTTGGCCAGCTGGGTCATCCCCAGGGCTGCCTGGATATCCGTCATATTGTCTTTGTAGCCGGGATAAAGGATTTCATAAAACCATGATCCGCCGGCATTGTAGCGGTTCCAGGCATTGCGGCTCATGCCATGAACACTCATGATCCTGATTTTATCTGCCAGAGCCTCATCGTCAGTTGTAACCATCCCGCCTTCTCCTGTCGCCAGATTTTTGGTGGCATAGAAAGAAAAGGCAGTGGCATTCCCCAGGGAACCAATCATTTTTCCTTTGTATTGAGTATAAACAGCATGGGCAGCATCCTCTAAAACAAAAAGGTTGTTTTCCCTGGCCAAGGCCAGGATTTCGTCCATCTGCACGGGGAGCCCGGCCATGTGCACAGGAATAAGAGCCTTGGTATGCGCTGTGATTTTTTCGCGAATCCTGGCCGGATCGATATTCATAGTCAGGGGATCTATGTCAGCCAGAACCGGTTTAGCCCCAGTATGAATAACCACATTAGCCGAGGCTGCAAAAGTCAGAGGTGTAGTAATCACCTCGTCTCCCGGACCGATACCGGCAGCCAGCAGAGCCAAATGAAGGGCGGCTGTACAGGAGTTCACTGCAACAGCATATTTAGCCCCCACGTACTCGGCAAAACGTTTTTCAAACTCCATAGTTTTAGGTCCTTTGGATATCCAATTCGATTTCAGACTGTCAACTACTTCAGCAATATCATCATCTTCAATAAGAGGCAAGGCATAGGGTAAAAATTCAGTGCGTGGCATTTTGTTATACTCCCTTCCAGCTTGCGTCGATTTTAGAACACTTATTATAACAC
>DATMYJ010000214.1:0-6077 GCA_035561015.1 Desulfitobacteriaceae bacterium
CCTTAACATAAAGCGTCTCATTAATCTTCTTCTGATTACCTTTATAAAACTTCCACAAACGTTCGATTAAATTAAACACAACGCAGCAATAATTTTCATACCTCATCGACTTTTCATCACTTTCCACAACCCCAAGCCAAGCGGAGCAATAATTATCATCCTCCAAGTAAGGATACTCTAAAGAAATCTCAATAATCTTAGTTATAAGATCATTGAGATTTTGTCGTTCTTCATGTCTTTCAGAGGATTTCGCCGTAACAAATGCAACCATCGACGATATTATTGTCGAAAGTATCGTTGCAACAGTTGTTGCAACCACATCAATATTCAATCCGACATTTATAGCCGTTTGCAATGAATTATCCATAACGAAATCGAACAACCTTATCACAAAGAATAATTACATCAACGTTATTTTTACTCATAATGACATTTAAGAGTCTGTAAGACCACTTACCACTACGTAAATTTTTTTCATCAACACAAAACTTCCAAACCACCACCACATCGCGCTCGTTTAAACATTATAAGTTGCCAACACCATGGTCATAATGTCTTAGAACTCCACGAAACATCAGCCGCCTCCACATAAAATAAGCCCTCCATTCAACCATTGCCATTTCCCTTTAGCAACGAATAGAAACACGCCCAGTGCGACAATCCCCATCTATTCTTTAGCCACACATGGAATCACGGTCAAGTTCAACCATGTCAATTTTTCTGTTCGCGCCACATGGAATAACAGGCATGTTCGACTACTATGTTCTTTCCTTTCGCCCCGCATAGAATCACTACCGGATTAACTCTTACAATCCGTTCTTTACCGACCAATGAAAAAAACTCTGGCCTTCAACAGGAGCAATCTTTTCTTTGGCAACTAAAAGAAAAACAGCGGCTTTTGACCAATACTATTTTCCTTTGACCACTCAAGAAATCACGCCCATTTCCACAAGAGCGATTTTCCCATTGGATCCACATGTAATCACGGCCTCTTTTGACAGCAACCATCTTTTCCTTAACCCCAAAAGGAATCACGGTCTGATCAGCGCCCTACTACTTCCCGTTGATCTGCCCATCATAAGCGTCCAGCACCCCCAGGATCCTATCCGCATGCCGATAAAGGTCAGTCATTTTCTCGATCGGGATCCGCTCTTCCGCTTTCCCATCATGAACAGCCAGCGGATCGAAAACCCCCAGATACTTTTGCTTTGTATTAAACCAAAGTCGGCAAATCGGCTTTCGGTTGTTGTCATCGAGAAGCTACCCCTGTAGATTTTTGTGTCTCAATGGTCAACACGGTAACTATCATTTCCGATACATGCCCAACACAATTTAAAAACACACAAACCAATTCATTTTAAAACGATAAAAATGCTTTTTGCAGTATCATATAAAACCATCATTGCATAAACAAAGCACGTAATCACACCAACGCGAACAAAAACCATAACCTGATCATACCCAACAATAAGTTTTGATCCATCCAACATAAGAAGAATCACCGATACAAATATTAAGACTATTTGCTCTTTAATCGAAAACAACATCACAGCCTGAGTCTTCTCAAAACCTTTACTAACGCCTTGCCTATCCATAATATCTCTAATTTTCGTTAAAACAATACCAAGAGATGTTGCATTAATTGCCAATAAAGCGATTAGCAATGAAACCAGATTGCCCCTCAAAAAAGGGCATAGGAACTGAGATCCCAACACAGCCTCCACATTATACAAAACAAAAGCCCACCCGAGAGACTGAAATATATTTTTAAATACCTGTACCATCAAACATATCCTTTAAAATATCTGAAACAGATTTCGGATCACCTGACTCAAATGTCATCTCATCAATATCCAACTGCACCTTAGCCCCCTTCATATACACTCTTTTATGATATCCCTTAATCCCTAACGATACTTTCCCACCACCTTCACTCGCATAACTCACCAACGCAGATAAACGAGGATTATCCTTATCAACTATTATAGACGAGTCTTCATCAGCCTTAATATCAACAATGGTACTAACCGTATTGGTACTCGCAACAAAGGATTTATACTCGTCATCAAGCACAGCTGAAATATTAGACATGTTCGGCGTTACTATCTCAAAACGAACATCCCTAATATTCCCAGCATTTTTATCTGCAACATCCCAGAATTCATAGTGATCAAACAATTCTTCAATATGGGCTCGCAATAACCGATCATGCAAACTAACATTAACAGCATTTATCAACACTTTGGCCACCACCAATGTATCACCAAAAGCACTCTTCTTTACCTGAACCGCAATATATTGCTTTTCAGGATCATTCCACACAAATACATAAAAAGAAGGCCAATTTGGTATCTGTTCCTCCGTAAAATCCTCTGTCTCTCTCATAATTGGCCGACACACAGCAAATTTATACAAAGCGCAATCAGAACCCTCATAAACAACCTTTCGCGCTATATTCGCCTTTCTCAATGACAATGACTCTATCCCTTCCAATGACTTGCGGAAATATTGATTTTTATGAGCAATTAACTCATCTAAACTGGGCCTAAAAAGATGTTCCTGCACTCGTCGATCTATTGGAAGAATCTGATAGCGAAATAGATCAAACACTATTTTCCTTGACTTCATGTTCCAAATATATTTTTAGCTCACGGGTCTAACATCTTACAAGGCATATCCCCAGTTTCGATCACAGCCTCTCGGGTATGGAATACTACCGTGCAATGAAGGTATTCGTGATATTAACAAGTTCTTCAACCTCACACCTACACCACATCACTCCCATCGATACGCAGATCACCAACACCATGGTCATGGTGGCGTAGAACACAACGCAGGATCATGAACCGAGATGCGAAGGAATCCTCATTAAAGCGATACCGTAGACCACAAACAGGATCCCCCTCAACCTGAATCTCGATCAGGCCAGGCTGACGGCGGTATTCACACATCGCTTGTTGTGCTAAATGGTGGTAATCATGCATGGCGCAATACTGTATGGTCCTGTGATGCCAAGACCTGTTCGATACGATATACTACAGAATACGCGCCAGTGAGAGGCAGGAAAAACACGGGAGAGGCCGACATATCCAACGAGATGAGGGTTCAGCTTACTGCAATGCTCGGGATACCACTACGGTAAATATACGGAGATTCGGCAATTGGACAAGAGGCAGATAACGCAAAATAACGGCATTCCGTCAATTTCTCAGTTATTGGTAAGCCAAGACACGGCCTCATGATAGTCCTGAAAAGCCCTGAATTTAAAGGGAACACTCGCTGCATCAAACTTGCTGCAAATCACCTGCAGGATAGCGTTCTGGGTGTTGGAACACGATACTAAGGCTGCCTTGTCCTTTTTCGCCACCTCAGGAAAAAGGAGCTTGATTCTTTCGATCAATAGATCAATACTTGTCGGGGATAGCACAGGCTGGAACGCATTACTGAATATCCACATGGAGTTCTTAAACGCATATTCAGGATGCGACATAAGCTCTTTTTGAGTGACTAAAAGCTCCTTCTCATTAAACTTTCCATCAAGCAATACCTTCAAAAACTGTCCATCATTTGTTATTGTGTGCATCCTCTTAATCCATTGGCGGTTACAACAACTCATCACTGCTAACTGCAAAACCATATCCCTTCTCATCTCAGAAGCCATAAGCTATTTTAAAGCCACAACTTCGAAGGAGTGCTGTGATATGGCTGTACGACTTGAATCACTATTACAGCGAATATACAGAGAAAGGCATTATATGACAAGATAAATACAGCGAAAACACTGGGGACAGTAATCCATTTATCAACACTCAGTCAGCCAAGCAATTGCATCAGCGTAACTTAGGAACGGCCTGAATTTTAAAAAGAGTCCCGCATTTTCAGCTTCCTGCAAATACCACTGCACCATTGAGCTATTCATCCCTGATTCCGCAAACAAAGCAACATTTCTCTGTGCCGTAATTGACGGATGGAATCGTTTAAACAATTGTATCATCTCAAGCGTATTCGGATACGAAAATTCACACTCAAAGCTTTCATCAAGCAGCCACAACGAGTTCTTGAAATGGAAGTCCGGATGACAAAGGAGCTCATTTTGAGCATTGAGAAGTGAATACTGATTTATCTTCCCGTGCAGATATACCTCGATAATGTCATTAATACTCTGAATGGTATGCATACTTGAAAACAATTGCGAAATTGGGGAGTTTACGCAACAGGATAAGATACTTAAAGCACACTCAGATAACCGTACCGCCCATACACGCAGGACATGGACGTTCTTCCTCAACGGCTAACTCTGGCAGCAGCCCATGACATCTGGGGCACACATTACCAAAAACACTGCCTGTCCCCTCACACGTCGGACACTCTTTCATGACAATCACCATAATCAATCCCTTACCTTGACATAACTCGCAATGCTCGTAATGGACATCATTTGAGGGAGCAGGCATTGTTCCTGGTACTCAATGGTTTAGAAGCGACTGACAGGGCAACAACCAATCGATGTTATTACGACAAACCTTTGTGCGGTTTCAGTGGATCGTACTTGTACATCGTGCTACGCTGTGGATTGAGGTCATAATAAGCCAACTCCAGCACATTCCGAACAAACCCGAACTTCATCTGCATAAATGGTCGGAACACTTCCTTCGCATTTTGGGCACGGTTTTCCTAGAACAGTACCGGTCCCCTCACAGATTGAACACTCCTTGATCACCTTCACTGTTACGCACCCGGTGCCACTGCATGCAGAACACATACAAGAACTCGAATGGACTTCAGGGGTGAACTTATTCATCGCAATCAAAGGAATAAGGGTTCAATATTGAAAAAGTGCCTTCATGAATCGCAAAAACACTTCCTTGTTTGAGATTGTTTTTCTGCCCAAGAGTTGCCGGAATGGACTTGGAATGTCGAATGACATTGCACATATCCAGAGGTCGAGGTCCAGCAAAGGCTACTGAGCACAACCAGGGAACTGCTTTATCAATGTACGGAGAATAGGGGGGGGCTTGGGCAAGGTGCCCACGAATTAATCACAGAGCCGCAGCATCTCCCTTGATTTCCCCAGCATCGTTTGAAGGCTCATCAGGAGAGAGCTTCTTCAGCGGCCAAGGGCTTGAAGGCAACTCCAATCGATCACAATCTTTAATGCTGCTAAAGGAGCACTGCCACACTGAAAATCAATTTCAAAAGAGCCAACATTAGTTCGCGAGCATGAAACAACAAGAAAAAGATTGCCTCACCACGCTCACTACTCATCATTGTTTGACGCCTCCTTTGATTTCCTCCTTTCAACAAACTCCTTTGGATTAACAATTGGCAAAGGCATTCTCTCAAGAAAAGATCCAGCGCCTTTGGCCAAAATAGCACCTCTGGTTGTAGATATCGCAAGCGACACCAATGTTGTCAGAAGACGCTCTGGATATATAGCACGACCATCCTCAATGGCATCATCACGAATACCCTCTAATACAAAAAGTGAAACAACCTCAATATTTGCCACAATCTCCTTTGTATTATCTATGACAAACAAAACAGTCACCTTGACAAATACATTGGCTGTACCATCTCGCACAAGCTCGTCATCTTTGATGTCAACGGATAATTGAACGCTTAAATCTTCATCGTGATAATCTGCTTTTTCAATAAAACCAAAGCGAAAGAACTTCAATCCGTCAAACCTTATACCAATAGCATATGGATCACCGCTTTTCATCATGCAGCTTTAAGATTATCATCACCATCCAGATAGACTCTAAATGACTCCCCAATCATGATAACTGAACTCAATTTCCCCTTGCGATTTTCCAGATTAAAACTTATAACATCCTCACCCAAAGCGACTTCAAGCTCTGAAATCGTCTTCAGCGTGGGATTGGCATCCCCAGACAATATCCTACTAATATAGGACTCTTTCTTTCCAAGCCGTTCCGCAAGCTCGCGCTGAGTTACCCCTGAGAATTTCAGCTTCTCAGCGACCGTTGCAGCAAACCCAACCTGTCTATTAACGTACTTCTTTGTAAGGGGATGTACACTATCTAAGAGATTTTTAAATAATGACATAGCTATAT
>DATMYJ010000215.1:0-2009 GCA_035561015.1 Desulfitobacteriaceae bacterium
GTATTCATGAGTTTTCCCAGGGTAAACTGCTTCAATCATACTTTAAGTGATTCTTTACTTTCGGCAATTTGTTCAAGCCGTTGTAATTGTTCTTTCTTTCCCAAAACAATCAAAAGGTCACCGCTTAAAATAACTTCTTCGGCATCCGGATTACTGATCAGATTTTTGCCTCGGGCAATTGCTATAATTATTGCGCCCGTTTTTTCCTTTAACGCGCTCAGACCCAGCGTTTTACCTGCCAGAATGGAATCCTGTTTTATCCTGAATTCTTCTATATCAATCTCGATATTATAATCATGCAGCAAAGTCTCGATATATTCCATACTGGTAGGTTTCAAAATAGACATCGCCATCCGCGACCCCCCCAGGATAGCCGGTGATATAATTTTATCAGCTCCGGAATGTCTTAATTTTTTTTCCGATTCGAGTTTATCCATACGGGCAACCACCTTGATATCGGGATTCAGTCCTTTGGCAGTCAATGTTACAAATACATTCAAAGCATCCTCAGGCAGAGTAGTTATCAGGCCTTTGGCATGTTCAATCTGAACATTGACAAGAACTTCATCAAGGGTGGCATCCCCATGAACTGCCAGATACCCTTCCTCCAGAAGTCTGCTGACCAAATCCTCATCCTGATCAATAACTACAAAAGGTGCTCCTTCTCTATGTAAACGTTGTACTACTTGCCAGCCTACTCTTCCGGCGCCACAGACAATTATATGATTTCTCAGTTGCCCGATTTTTTTCTTCATTATTCTTCTCCCATATACATTTGCCAGCTGACCTTCAATGATAAAGGCCATCACCAGACCCAGGGAATAAAGCATAAGCCCTACCCCCCCGATCATCAAAACAAAGATTATGATTTGTCCCCAAGTGGTAGACACCACAATATCCCCGAAGCCAACTGTAGTCACAGTCTGGATCGTCAAATATAAAGCTTCCCAAAAACTAATTTTTTCAGCAAAGGTCAAAGCAATTGCCCCAAAATATATGATAGAAAACAAGGCCAGAAAAGTAACTATGATACGTTTTAGCACGAAATTACTCCTTCAGTATTTACCTCAATCAATTCCCAAGTAGGCCTGCAAATCAGTGACACTCGAGAGAGGTATATTAATACACCCAAGTTTAATCCTTCCCAGCGGACCATGATAATCACTGCCTCCGGTTGCTAATACCGCACTCTTAACTGCCAGATCAGCATAATATGCTATCAGGTTTTCCCGGTCATCCCAATAACCGTAATATACTTCCAGACCGATAGAGCGGTAGGCCAATAATTTATTGACAATACCAGGATCAGGTAAAAGACCGGGGTGAGCCAAGACCGGTAATCCGCCTGTTGCAAAAATCAAGTCAACAGCTTCATCAAAGGGATGTTCCAGGAAAGGTAAATAAGCGATACCTCCCGGTCTGAAGAAACTGATAATTCTTCTTAGAGTTTCTCTGTCATGATATTTTTCCCGTTTAACTATTGTTCGAATAATGTGCCCCAAACTAACCGCTGCTTCAGCGTTTGCTTCTTTCTCTACTTCTTTCCACTCCAAAGGATAACCGGTCTGTTGAAATATCTTAACCATCTGATAAGTCAGTGCTGTTCGGCGGGCACGCAGCTCTCTCAAGCGATCCTGCAGATCATGGTTATTGACATTTTTAAAATATCCTAAGAGGTGAACTTCTATTCCCTTATAGGAAGTTAATAATTCTATCCCCGGGATAATCTTAATGCCGCTTGCAGAAGCTAAGAGCAGGGCTTGTTCAATTCCTTGTGTGGATTCATGATCAGTAATAGCCAGTGTACCAATTTTTTCTTTCCGTGCCAGTGAAATAATCTCCCGGACAGATGAAAATCCATCTGATTCCCTGGTATGCACATGTAGGTCAATTCTCAATTACGTCCACTCCTAGCTGAGAACATTATCAAGGTTGAATATTGTTTTCTTAACCCACGTCTACCCTATTAAGAATAACACCAATGCTATTGTTTGCCTACTATTTATAAC
>DATMYJ010000216.1:0-2853 GCA_035561015.1 Desulfitobacteriaceae bacterium
GAATAAGCGGGTGGCCAGTAAGGCCGTTATGGTCCAATTCATTCCTGGCGAAAGAACTGTGAAAGAAATTATTAGCAGATAAACATTGTCTTCATGAGAAGGAATGGTAAAATGAACGCAAGAAACAAATTTTGGTACACGGCGTCCTGAATAATCAATAATCCGGAATATGCGGCTGATTTCCATATCTCGGAGAAAGGCTGCCTTTGAAGGAGGTAATAACATGGACAGCAAAGTTACAATGAAGATCTCGGGAATGACCTGTGCAGCCTGTGCGGCTAAAATCGAAAAGAAACTGAACAAGCTCGAAGGCGTGGCCAGGGCTTCAGTAAACCTGGCTTCGGAAAAAGCGACTGTGGAGTACGAGAGTTCCCTGGTAAAAGTCACTGAAATAATCAAAACTGTGGAAGCCTTGGGTTATAAGGCTGTAAGAGAAGAGGAGCTGAACCGGGACCGGGAAAAGGAGGAGCGGGCCCAAGAAATAAGGAGGCTCAAATGGGAATTGATCTTCTCAGCCCTACTGAGCTCACCTTTGCTTCTGGCCATGATTCTTATGCTGCTACCTGCTGACTGGGCATTAGTGTCCTCTTTGCACTTTCTGCACAATGAATATTTTCAGCTGCTGGTGGCTACACCGGTGCAGTTCATTATTGGCTCCCGATTTTATAAAAATGCTTATTATGCCCTGCGTTCCCGCAGCGCCGATATGGATGTTTTGATTGCCATGGGTACTTCGGCAGCTTATTTTTTCAGCCTTTATAATGTTTTATTCCAGACTGTGCCCCAGGGGATGATGAAAGATCTCTATTTCGAGGCCTCTGCGGTGGTTATTACTCTGATACTGCTCGGCAAATATTTGGAAGCACTGGCCAAGGGCAAGACTTCTGAAGCTATCAGAAAGCTGAGCGGCTTGCAGGCCAAAACTGCCAGAGTAATTCGTAACGGCGCCGAAATAGATATAGCAATCGAGGCTGTCGAAGTCGGCGATATTATATTTGTCAGACCGGGAGAAAAAATTCCTGTGGACGGCCAGATTATGGAAGGCAGCTCGGCGGTCGATGAATCCATGCTGACCGGGGAAAGCCTGCCGCTCGAGAAAAAACCTGGCGATCAGGTTATCGGGGCGTCTATCAACAAATATGGAACATTCCATTTTGAGGCATCCAAGGTAGGTAAAGATACTGCTTTGGCCCAGATTATCAGGATGGTGGAGGAGGCCCAGGGCTCCAAGGCCCCCATCCAAAAAATTGCCGATCAGGTGGCAGGAGTTTTTGTGCCCGTGGTGGCCGCTATTGCCTTGCTGACATTTCTGATTTGGTTTTTCCTGCTGGGTAACCTGACCACAGGGATAATCAGTGCTGTAGCAGTGCTGGTGATAGCCTGTCCCTGTGCTCTGGGGTTGGCGACCCCAACCGCAATTATGGTGGGAACAGGTAAAGGAGCGGAAAACGGTATCCTGATCAAAGGCGGAGAATATCTGGAACTGGCTTATAAACTGAATACGATTGTGCTGGACAAGACAGGAACGATCACCAAAGGCCGTCCGGAAGTGACGGAAGTAGTGTCCCTGGGGCAAATGGACAAGAATGAGGTTTTATACCTGGCGGCCGCTGCTGAAAAAAATTCCGAACATCCTCTGGGAGTGGCGATTTATGAAAAAGGCCTGAAGGAATTCACTCGGCTAACCGAACCGCAGCAATTTGAAGCCATCCCCGGCAGGGGTGTCAAGGCAGTGATAGATAGCAAGGTTGTCTACGTGGGCACACGCAAGTTGATGCGGGAGAGGGTAACTGATCCGGGAAATTATGAGGCCGCCATAGCTGCCCTGGAAGATCAGGGGAAAACGGCCATGATCCTGGCGGTCGACAATCAGATTGAAGCCATAGTAGCGGTGGCCGATACAGTCAAGGAAGAATCCCGGGAGGCGATTGCGGAGTTGCAGCAAATGGGGCTGGAGGTTATCATGATAACCGGCGACAATAAAAGAACTGCCCAAGCGATTGCCGGACAGGTGGGTATTAGTAATGTTCTGGCCGAAGTACTGCCTGAAAAAAAAGCCGAAGAAGTCGAGAAACTTAGAAAAGAGGGTAAAATTGTTGCTATGGTCGGGGATGGAATCAATGATGCTCCTGCGCTGGTTATGGCGGATATCGGCATGGCCATCGGTACTGGGACCGATATAGCGATGGAAGCGGCTGATATTACCTTGATGCGGGGTGATCTGAGAACTATCCCTACAGCCATAAAATTATCCCGGAAAACCATAGCCAAGATTAAGCAGAACCTATTCTGGGCATTTATTTACAATATAATTGGCATACCGATTGCTGCTTTGGGATTTTTGAATCCCATGATTGCCGGTGCGGCTATGGCTTTCAGTTCCGTATCGGTTGTGACCAATTCGCTGAGGCTGAGGAAATTCAAGCCAGATTGAGTAGTTCTGATCAGAGCGGATGCCGAAAAGATCTGATAGTTGATAAAAAGGGAGGTATTTATATGGGCAGAGAAAATACCACACTGTCTGTCAGGGGGATGTCCTGCAGTCATTGTGAAAACAGTATCAAGAAAGCAGTTGGAGCCTTGAATGGTGTTTATGAGGTCAGAGTGGATTTGGCGGGTAAGAAAGTTACTGTGGACTATGACCCGGCCAAGGTGAATATTGCTGCTATCAGGGAGGCAATCGAAGACCAGGGCTATGATGTGGAATAATGAATTATTTTGGAGTATAATGGGGAGAATATTCGATTCCTGAAAAAAAAGCTATTGTATATTGTATTTTTTAAATATTCTGACAAAGAGGTGTACAACATATCGACAAATGGGAGTATAATATAGTACAGGTGGGATTTTGGT
>DATMYJ010000217.1:0-3910 GCA_035561015.1 Desulfitobacteriaceae bacterium
GTGTAATAAAATTCCGAAAGATGTAAACTATGGTTTTTAACGATTTAAGAGGCAGAAACGTTGGTTCCTTTAGCATCTTTCTGGAACATACAGCGTCAGGTTTACTGTAGTAAATGCTACTGGCAGCTATAATGAGGTTGTGATAAACTATATAGCGATTAGATGAGGACCTGTACAAACTCCGGTGGACCTGGCAGCTGCCCTTATTACAGCATCAGAGTATAGACTGTAATTTTTAAAAGAAAATTAGAAATTGGAGAGATGTGTTATGAGAAGAATTTTCAAATTATGTTTTGTGTTGCTGGCAGTGCTGATATTTGCTGCCGGTTGCGGGGCAGCAAATATATCTGAAGGTAAAAACTTTGCAGTTGTTACTGATCAGATGAGCAGAGAAGTTATTGTAAAATCTGCTCCGCAAAGGATTGTTTCCCTTTCCCCTAGTAATACCGAAATAGCTTTTGCTATTGGCTTAGGAGACAAAATGGTCGGAGTTACCGATTATTGCAACTATCCTGAGGAAGCCTTAAAGATAGCCAAAGTGGGGGGATTTTCCACGCCAAATATGGAAACTGTACTGGCATTGAAACCGGATTTAGTCTTGGCCGGCAACAAGCATGAAGAACAGGTCAAGAAGCTGGAAGAGATGAATATACCTGTTTTAGTTCTTGTTCCCGCGTCAATGGACGATGTCTTTGAAGCTATGACAATGATGGGGCAAGCCACAGGGAAAACCAAAGAAGCAGATGACCTTATATCCGACATGAAAAACAGATTAACAACAATAGAATCCAAAGTGGATTCTACCCCGGAGCAGGACAGAGTCAGAGTTTATTATGAAGTATCCTCAGAACCTCTGATGAGTGCCGGCTCAGCCTCGATCATCAATGAAGTAATCTCCCTTGCCGGAGGGAAAAATATTTTTGCCGACTTGGCCGAAAGATATCCCAAGATCAGTCAGGAAGTTCTGATCGAAAGAAATCCTCAGTTCATACTTTACCCCGGAAGTCATGGCTCGGAAGGATTTGATCCGAAAGAAATTGGAGCCAGACCAATGTGGAATAAAATCACGGCTGTGAAAGAAAACAAACTATTCAACGTCAATGCCGATACCATATCCCGGCCCGGCCCGCGTTTAGTTGAGGCTGTTGAAAATTTAGCTGCTATTTTTTACCCGGATAAGTTCCCTAAGGATAACGGGTGATAGGAGCTGTAGAGGATTATGCTACTCAAAGGAACCGAAAAGAAAAAAATTGCAAGGATAAAAAGAGGAACTCTGTTTTTATCCTTAATTCTGTTATTATTGGTGACAATCTCGGCGGCAATTGTCTTGGGGGCTGCTTCAATCCCTTTAAAATCAGCCCTGGCTATACTGCTCGCACCTATTCCCGGTCTTGGCGGCTTATTCGGGGGGGCAGAAATAACTGAAGTTCAACGTGGCATTATTTTGCAGCTGCGGCTGCCCCGAGTTATCCAGGCAGCCATTGTCGGGGCTTCCTTATCCCTAGCCGGAGCGGTTTATCAGGGCCTTTTTCGGAACCCTATGGCTGATCCATACGTTTTGGGTGTTTCTTCCGGGGCTGCCCTGGGAGCTGTAGCGGCCATGCTGACAGGAGGTACCCTGCTTTTTGCCGGGTTTACAGCAGTTCCTCTTTTTGCTTTTATCGGCGGGATAGCAACGATTGCTCTGGTTTATTATATGGCCCGTGTCGGGAAAGTTGTGCCTGTGATGACCTTGCTCTTGTCAGGTATCGCTGTCAGTGCTTTCCTTTCTGCCATAGTATCCCTGCTTACTTATTTTGCCGGAGAAAATTTGCACCAGGTCGTTTTTTGGATGATGGGTGGTGTCAGCGGAGCCAACTGGTCCAGGGTAGTGGCGATGTTACCCTATGCTTTAATCGGTTTTTGCTGTATCTACTATTATGCCAAAGAGTTGAATGTTTTGCTCTTAGGTGAAGAAACAGCGCGGCATCTAGGTGTCAATACTGAAAGGGTCAAGATCATATTGTTGGCAGCAGCTTCACTGCTGGTGGCTGCTGCTGTGTCTACATCTGGAATTATTGGCTTTGTCGGATTAGTCGTTCCTCATTTAATACGAATAGCAGTAGGTCCCGACCACCGTATTTTGCTGCCGGCTTCAGCCCTGCTTGGGGCAATTCTGCTGATTGCTGCTGACACGTTGGCCCGCAATATTATTGCTCCGGCAGAGCTTCCGGTGGGTATTATCACATCGCTGGTCGGTGCTCCAATGTTTATTTATCTTTTGAAGAAAAGGAAAAAACTGCGGTACTTCAATACAGGTGGTTAGGAGATATCAATGAGTTTAAACTTAAAGGTTCATGGACTGAGTATTAAATATGATTCTGCAGCGATCCTGGACGGCATTGATTTCGAATTGCAGGGAGGAGAGATGGTGGCTCTTTTGGGACCAAACGGAGCCGGAAAATCAACTCTTCTGCGCTGTATCAGCAGAGCTTTAGAACCCACCAAAGGAACTGTCTTTTTTAACGGCCGGGCAGCCGGCAGTCTAAGTACCGGGGAAATAGCCCGCCAGTTAGCAGTAGTTCCTCAGGATACAGGTGTGGATTTTGATTTTACTGTGGAAGAAGTCATCCGGATGGGCAGATTTCCGTATTATAAAGGTTCTCGCAAGAATAAAATTGATCATGAAGCGATTGTGCATGCCGCTATGGAAATTACCGGCATACTGCCGCTGAGGCACCGCTCAGCTGCTACTTTAAGCGGCGGGGAAAGGCAGCGCATGGTTTTTGCCAGAGCCCTCTGCCAGGAACCTGAGCTACTTCTGCTGGATGAACCAACGGCTAATTTAGATATCGGTTACCAGTGGGAGTTACTGGATATAGTTCAAAGGCTGAACCGGGAAAAAGGGGTAACTGTCATAGCAGCGATTCATGATTTAAACCTGGCCACCTTGTTTTTCCGGCAGTTTATACTCTTAGCCAATGGCAAGGTACTGGTGTTTGGCAGTGCTGAAGAAGTCTTGACAGAAGAGAATATTTTGGCTTCTTACGGAGTGCAGGCTTCCATTTTTCGACATCCCCTTCATGGGCGCCTGCAAGTCAGTGTTGGCAAAGACAGCATTAGTCCAAGGCAAAAGAAAGAAAGAGACAAAGAAAAAAGAATCCATGTCATAGGCGGCGGACAAGAGGCTTTGCCGGTTTTGGAAGCACTATGGGAAAAAGGATACTCTTTATCCTTGGGGCCTGTAAGCAGGGAAGATAGTGGTTACCATTATGCCCGCTTTTTCGATATCCCGGTTATCGAAAATCCGCCTTTTTCAAGCATCAGTGACAAAATATACAAAGAACATTTAAAACTTATACATGAGTCCAAGTGGATTGTCTTACCACCTATTTCTTTTGGAGAAGGGAATTTACGCAATCTGGAAGCTATGGCAGATGCTATAACCCAAGGAATTCCGGGGATTGTTTTTGGAGAAAAAGCTGAAGAGAGAGATTTTACCGGCGGGAAAGCAGTCGGCATTCTGGAACGGTTTAAGGAACAAGGCGTTCTTTTCGTTAATAATATCGAAGAGGTTCTTGCCTGCCTGAAAAATAATGAATAATATAACGATGTCAATGTTATTTGTCGCAGAGTGTTGTAACACTCGGGCAATAAAAGGTAAAAACCTCGTCACGCTAATGTGTACCCCATGTCAAGGACAATTTTGAAAAGTCAAGTGATTTCAGGCATTTTCGGGACATTTAGAAACTTTATTTTGTGGACTAATTTCCAATTGAACGTGATGAAAAAGCAAAATTTCTCCCACAAAAGTAGGAGGAATGCTATAAGGTTGGTGCAGGGAAACCCTTGTCCCAACTGCCTCGGCGAATGCCGAGAGTCTATTCTTCTGCAAAGGAGGGAGATTTGGGAATCAATGAGGGCGTAGTTA
>DATMYJ010000218.1:0-7130 GCA_035561015.1 Desulfitobacteriaceae bacterium
ATTCATAATAAAACTTGATCTGATACCAGGTATTTTCCGCCAAAGCAGCCTGGCGGGTATCCCTCAGTTCGGTCAGGAGCCGGGCCGAAGTCAGGGATAAACTTTGACTTTGCAGGTGAAGAGGGAGCTTAATAAAAAGAAAAAAACCGCTGCCTGCCAAAATAGCCAGGACCAGAGTCAGCTCCAGCAAAGTAAAACCTTGACATTGTTTGGTGTTCTTATTCATAATATCAGGATTCTTGTTTGCATTTTATGGCCTGCAGCAAAGCCGCCTGCATTTCAGCCACAGGCGCCTGACCACCTAACCAAAATTCCCAGGCTAACGCTCCCTGATGTAAAAGCATGCCGGTACCGTCCAGGGCAATACAGCCCAAGGAACGAGCATTTTGCAAAAAGGGTGTTACTTTCGGGCCGAAAATCACATCAACCACCAAAGTCTGGGGAGAAATACCGGTTAACTCAAAGGGATAATTTTCTCCCTGTAGTCCTACGGATGTTGCCTGGACCAGCAGATCCACATTTTGCAGCCAGGCTCCAGGCTTGAATTCAGCCCCGGCAGCATTTCCTCCGGCGGCACGGATATCGTCGACCAGTTTAGAAGTCATTTCTGGTATTATGTTGAGGATAAGTATTTTCATGCCCAGTTTTGCCAAAGTGAATGCTATGGCCCGGGCAGCGCCGCCGGCTCCCAGGATTACTGCTTGTTTTCCCGGGAAATCAGTTATTTTCCCCTGAATGGAACGGACAAAACCTAAACCGTCGGTATTATGGCCGATAATTTTTTCAGGGGTAAACTTGATTGTATTTACGGCACCTATATGTTTGGCCTCAGGAGTAAGTTCATCCATATAAGGAAGGACCCTTTCCTTGTGTGGTATTGTAACATTGCAACCGGTAAAGCTCAAGGCACGGAGTCCTGGAATAGCTTCGAACAATCTTTCTGCTTCCACCTTAAATTTCAGATACCGGGCTTTAAGGTTAAGAGCTCTGTATCCAGCCTGATGCATAACCGGGGACAAAGAATGGGCAATAGGATTACCGATTACTGCAAAATAACTTTCCATCAGATCACCCCTTCCATATCTTCTAATCACAGGCAATTTGCAATTCTTCATTTTCCTGTCTTATTTTTCCCAAATCAGTTAGAAAACCAGGATAAGAGACTGCGGCAGCTTCCATACCTTTGATACCGACTCCTTCCTGAGAAAGCATTCCGGCAATTGCCCCAGCCATCGCCAGGCGATGATCACCATAACTGTTGACATAGCCTCCCCGTAATGAGGACTGACCCTGAATACGCAGACCATCAGGAAGTTTTTCTATTTTAGCCCCTAAAATACTTAAATTTTCCACGGTTGTACTTATCCGGTCTGTTTCTTTAACCATCAGTTCTTCGGCATTACGAATAACACTTTCCCCTTCGGCCAGGCACATGGCAACTGCCAGAACCGGGATTTCATCGATCAAGCGCGGGATCATACTTCCACCGATTTCAATACCCCGCAAAGGAGAGGGACTTACCCTTAAAACAGCCTGTGGTTCGCCACAAACCTCGATTACCTCAGATTCGGTAATTTTGGCTCCCATTAATCTTAAGGCATCAAGTATTCCCGTACGACTGGGATTGAGACCAACCCCAGGCAAAATAAGCTCACCTTTGGGAACCAGACTGCCCAATACCAGGAAAAATGCCGCTGAAGAAATATCTCCAGGAACTACAACTTTTTGTCCTTTTAGGCGTGCTCCGCCTTTCACCCGCACTCGAGTCCCCTCACAGATGAGATCAACCCCAAATCCTTTTAACATCCGCTCTGTGTGGTCGCGGGACAAATATGGTTCTGTTACCGATGTTTCCCCTTCAGCTCGCAATCCTGCCAGAATTAAAGCTGACTTAAGCTGAGCCGAAGCAACGGGAGTAATAAAATCCTGCCCCTTCAAGTTACCCCCGCTTATAGTTAAAGGAGCCAGCGCTCCTCCCTGCCGTCCCAAAATTTTAGCCCCCATCTGCAGCAAAGGCTGAGTGACCCTTTTCATAGGACGGGAACGAATCGACTTATCTCCGGTAAGAGTAACTGTAAAAGGGCTGCCTGCCAAGGCTCCTAACATCAGACGAATGGTTGTTCCTGAATTTCCTACATCCAGGATGTCATCTGGTTCAACCCAATTTTCCATTCCCTGGCCCTGGATCCAGACCTCATTACCTTGCAGCTGCCATTCGACCCCCAGATTCCTTAAACATCTCAGTGTACTCAGACAGTCTTCGCCTAAAAGGAAATTGGAGATATGCGTCTCACCCTCTGCCATACCTCCAAAAAGCGCAGCCCGGTGTGAAATTGATTTATCCCCCGGGACTATAACCTGACCCATAATTTCCGAGACTGGTTTGATGAAAATTCCGCTCATAAAATGACCCTCCACTAGATAATCCTTGTAAAATTATATACCTCAAGCCTTTATACGGCAATTCAAATTCTCTTCGGCACCATCACTAAACATCGTTTCTCTGACTAAATGAGCTTGATTAAAGGCCTTGATTATTCCTTCCCGATTCCCATTACGGACAAATTCTTCTAATTCCCCAATTCTTTTCTGCCAGCTGTTCAGTCCTTCAAGTATAGCCGAACTGTTGCTTACCAGAATTTCCTGCCACATCAGCGGTGAACTGTCAGCAATGCGCGTAAGTTCCCGAAAACTGCGTCCGGCCAATTGTAGGGCTGATAGTCCCTTTTCGGAAACGTCCTGGGCTGCAAGAGTTAAAGCTACCGCCAGCATATGGGGAATATGACTTATCATCGCGACTTCCCGGTCATGTTCAGGAGCCTGCCTTAAAACAACCTTCGCCCCCAGACTAAGGATCAATTCTGAAAGTTTCTTAACAACCTCTGCCGGACAATTTTCTTCCGGGGTAAGAACATAGGGATAGCCCTTGAATAGTTGGGAATTTGCAGCAGTAAAGCCGGATTTTTCAGATCCAGCCATAGGATGCCCGCCTATAAAGTAAATGCCTCTCTGCCTGAACCCGGAAGCTTTGCGAGTGATCTCTGTTTTAATGCTTCCGACATCAGTCACAATCCCCCCCTTCTTAAGCCGTTCCATCAAACAATCCAGTTTCTCAAGCATATAGTGCAGCGGTAAGGCTGCAATCACTAAATCAGCATCAATTTCGGAAGGAATCTCAGTCCAACCCTCCTGTATCCAGCCACAGTTGAGAGCCTGTTTTAAACTTAGAGGATCTTGTTCCACTGCTGAAACCTGCCATCCCCGCTCAGATAAAGCTCCAGCCCAGGATCCGCCTATCAAACCCAGTCCCAAAATACAGGCCCTTGGTGTTCTTGCCCCGGACCATCCGGGTGAAAGCAGAGGATTTTCTTGTTTAGCTGTTTTTTGTATATCCGTTCCAATAGCATTCACCATATTCACCGTAAACTCCTCCTACCATTCTACAGAACAAAATCACCTGATTTCTGGTCTCTGTCTATCAATCTTACCATTTCAGCCGGGAAACAGTAAATTCTGACTCTGTCCTAATGGAAATACTCCGCCTCAATTGTTTCAGATTTCAGTTATTTTAACATAGAGTCAGCACCTGAACAAGCATTCATAATTAAAAATCACGCATAAGAAAAAAACGCCTTGATTATTTCCTAATAAGGCGCTTTAGAACTATGTGGTTTAACTGGGGCAAAATGTTTTATCAGCCAAATTAACAATTTTTCCATCCGGCGCAGAAATTTGGTACCTACAAACTCGTGATCACTGATGGGTAATACCAGAATTGTATAAAGGCCCAAGCGATTACCACCTAATATATCAGTGAAAAGCTGATCGCCTATAACCGCAGTGTCCCTGTGCCCGGTTCCCATAATTTTCATCCCGGCCCGAAAAGCCCTGCCCCGAGGTTTTGTAGCCCGAAAAACAAAAGGAATCTCCAGTTTTTCAGCTACAATGGCAACACGTGTCCGATGCTTATTATTGGATACAACACAACTCTGTATCCCTGCAGCCTGAAGCTCGGTAAACCATGTGAAAACCCTAGGGCTAATTTCCACATCGTTCCAGGGAGTCATTGTATTATCCAGATCAATGATTAAACCCCGAATGCCATCCCTCACCAGTCTCTCGATTGAAATATAATCAAGGGACTCAGCTTTCAGGGTTGGATGAAACAAGCTTAACATCAGATCCTCCTAAATTTGAGAAGTTCTAATTTATTATACTCCAAGGCACTTAATGATATCAAGGCTATCAGACACAACGGTGAACTTTTACAGGATACATTTCCGGAATGCTGTCCAATAACTCCTCTATATTTCGTGGCAGAGGAGTTGAATCAGTCAGCCAGCCTTTTTGAACCAGAGCGGTCTGAACCTCCAAAATAAGAGGCAGAGCCAGATCGGCCTGCAACAGCAACTGAGGCTGACTGAAAATCTCGGCAGGCTCACCCCAACCAATAACCTTACCCAGGTTCATAACAGCTATCCGATCTGCCCAGGAGTAAGCTAAGTCCACATCATGAGTTGACATAATAATAGTTGTGCCGGCAAGATTCAGCTTATTGAGCAACATCATAAACTCACGGGCATGACGGGGATCTAGTCCGGCTGTGGGTTCGTCCAGAATAATCACTTCCGGTTCCATAGCCAATATCCCGGCAATTGCAACCCGTTTTTTTTGTCCATAGCTTAGCATATGGGTAGGTTTGTTTTCCAAGTCCTCAATTTCTGTTGCCGCCATGGCCTGTTCAACCCGCCGAATCACCTCTTTTTTGGAAAGCCCGAGATTCAGCGGACCAAAAGAAATATCCTGCCAGACACTGGCTGAAAACAATTGGCTGTCCGGATCCTGAAACACAATGCCCACTTTTTTACGCAAATCTATCAAGCCTTTATTATTATAGGCAATCGGGGTATCCTTGTAGTTTATTTGTCCGGAGTGAGGACGGTGAATTCCGTTAAAATGAAGAAACAAGGTTGATTTGCCGGCACCGTTAGCACCCAAAATAGCCAGTTTCTCGCCTTGCTGCACCAGAAGATTCAATTTGTCCAAAGCTTTGGTGCCATTTGCATAAGAAAAGTCCACCTCTAAAGCTTCCAGTATATTATGAGCCATTTCTCCTTACCTCCAAACTATATCCAAAGAAATTATCAGGAAGGCGCAGACCCCGATCAGAACGTAATTTGTATAATTTACAAGATGATTTTTAGCCAACACATTGATTTCTCCTCCATAACAGCGGGCAGACATAGTCTCGAAAAGCTCCCGGGACTTTATAAATACTTTTCCGAACAGAGCCACAACAAGCTGACTCAGAGAACGAAAAGAACTTCTGATATTAATATAACCCAGACGGGAACTTTGAGCCCGTTTGATCGTCGCAGCTGATTCCAGAAAAACAAAAATAAAGCGATAGATCAGAATCATCAATTCTGTGATCAGAACCGGAATTTTCAATTTACGAAGCAGGTTAATAACTTCTGTCATCGGCGTTGTCAGAGCCAGAAAATAGAGACAGGATACACTCCCCAAAGAGCGTAAAAAAAGGTGCATTGCTTTTATCAGATCAGGAAAACGGATACCGACCACCAGATTACCAAAGCGATAGGATATCCAAAATCCAACTGTGCTTGCTGCTGCAGAGAAAGCAATGGATAGCACACTGAGCAATAAAAAGGTTAAGGGCAAAAGCAACAGTCTGCCATACAAATGGGCTGGAATGCCGGCCATCAAAACTATTGCCACCGCCATCAAAACCAAAATTAGAATAGGGGTAAATATACTGCCGGAAAGAAGGCAGATCAGCATGGTAATAACTGCAAACAGGACTTTTTCCAGAGGATGAACGGCATTCAATTTGTTGGAGTAGGCGTAGAAATCAATGTTGATCATGCTTTTTTACTTTTCTCCGCATTATACTTTCCTTTGGCATATCCCAAATAATAGAAGACAAAACCACTGCCGATCGCTGCCTGCAAGGCAAAGAGAAAAGTTTCCACTTCTCCGCTGGGCGGTTCCCATAAGGGAGCAAACCAGGGTTTGTAATCACTGTTGAGCGTAATGATGGCCTTTTCAGCCTGAGCATCGGCACCGCTGAACTCGGCATTGCGAGCCAGGAAGAGAGGAGAAAAAGCCAGAATGACAACGACTATCAGCAACAGTCCGTTTTTAATAACTGATTTCATGCCTTCACCTCCTGTTTTTCAGCTGCTACTTTTCCATTAGTGAATGCTGACAAAAGCTGAAGTTCTTTCTGACTGTAGACACTGAGAATATTAATAATGAGCACTGTGAGAACACCCTCACTTATAGCCAATGGAACCTGGGTAATAGCAAAAATACTCATAAATTTCAAAACTGATGCAGCTATACCGCCATCTGCAGCGGGAAAAGCCAGTCCTAATTGTATGGAAGTGGTGACATAAGTCAGCAGATTTCCCAGCATAGCTCCTGAAAAAACAGAGAGCCAGCGGGGAGCACCCAGTTTCTGCAGACCTTTATAGACGCCATAAGAAGTAAAAGGACCGACAATCCCCATAGAAAAAGTATTGGCTCCCAGAGTTGTCAAGCCGCCATGGGCCAGTAAGATCGCCTGAAATATCAAAACGATCATGCCCAAGACAGTCATGGCTGTTGGGCCAAAAAGAATTGCGCCCAGCCCCACACCTGTAGGATGGGAACAACTGCCGGTCACAGAGGGAATCTTCATAGCTGAAAGAACAAAAGCAAAGGCCCCGGCCATCCCCAAAAGCATTTTTAAACTGGGATGGAGGGTAACCGTTTTCTTGATGGAACGCAGGCCGAGAATCACAAAAGGGATAATTACCACCATCCAAATAACCGCCCAATTGAAAGGCAGGAAGCCTTCCATAATATGCATAGCCAAGACAGAGTTGGGAAAAACCATAAACAGACCGGTTATATAAATAAACAATAAGCAAATATTCTTTAATCTACCAGGTCTCATTCTGGAAACACTCCTTTTCTGTCTGGTTTTAATAAACTACTCGAGCACAAAAAAAGCCCAGACCAAAACCACACATCCTGAAATAAGTGATGCAGTTTGGACAGGCGAATAAATTGTTCCGGTATAAGAATAACTTAAGTTGATTCATTTTAAGTTTTCTGCCGTCACG
>DATMYJ010000219.1:0-2654 GCA_035561015.1 Desulfitobacteriaceae bacterium
TCGCTGCTTTGGGAAATCCAATGTCCAATTAAAGCTTTTTCAACACTCAAAGAGCTTCTGTCAGAGTTATCTTTAATTGTACCGGTTAAGCTGCACCCACTTACCAGCAAAAAGCACATTACAATAAAGATAACAGCTAAAGTCTTATTCTTTTTCATGTTTAATAGCCTCCCCCTTTAAAATCAGTCATGCTGTGACGGTCATCTGCAGACCGGCCCGCAAAATGTGTTCTGCTTCAGTGGGGGCAGACTCCCCTACCGAAGTCTCTTTGTTCAACTTTAGCAAGTGTGTTGTATGGACTGCGTCACCCCCCTTAAAATCACAAAAACCGACCCTGAAAGGTCGGTTACGCCACTGGCTCAGTACGAGGGATAAGCGTCCAAATGTACCCCCGCATTCATCGCTCCCTGTTGGTAAATTATTCTTATAGTACAAGAATATATCATACAGAAATAATCTTCAATACTTTTCTGAATATTCATATTTCATAAACCTCCAATTATCCTTTCTCCACAGAAGCCGGGGTAAAACTTAATTCGGCATTAAAATCTCCCCGATCCGGAGCGCCTGCGGAAGCTGTGGTAAAACCCTGAGCCAGAATATTGCCGTATGCATCCCTTTTCCGCCTTGCCATCGACGGTAAACTGAACCTTTTTATTCGCTTCATAACATATCGTTTACTTTAACCAGTTCATATCCGTCCGATTTCAAACCGGTTATGATCTCTGGCAGAGCATAAACTGTTTCATAACCCCCCACATGCAATAAAACGATCCCATTATCGGAAGCTTTGTTTAATATCCTGTTTACCAGATAATCTTTTGTGATTTTTACCCCATTCAGTTCTTCAGCCCAGTCATGACTGTCCACAGTCCACAGGATGGCATAAGGATAGCCTTCTTCTCTTAATATGCCTAATATTCTTTTATCGTATTCACCATATGGCGGGCGAAATAACTGTGGCTGATAGCCGTTTGCTTCTCTGATGATGTCAGTTGTTCTGCGAATCTCGTATTCAACTTCGGCGTCTGTCATTGTGCTCATATGTCCATGGGTCAGAAAATGGTTTTCTAAGGCATGCCCTCTCTTGACGATTTCTGCTGCCAGATCAGGGTGTTCCTTCACCCAAAATCCTCTAACGAAAAACGTTGCTTTCACATTGTACTGATCAAGCAGATTTAGAATCTCATCTGTATTTTCATAAAGCCACCCTATATCAAAGGTCAAAGCAATTTAAATCGTTTTAACTGCCAGGAGGTCCAAAAACTCCAACTTTGCGTAAGGCTTCATAAATGATGACAACTGCAGGTCCAATCAGGATACCCCCTATTCCCAACAACTGCAGCCCTACATACATCGAGATGAGAGTTGGCAGCGGTTCTAACCCAAGCCCTTGAGACATGATCTTTGGTTCAAGAAACCGGCGTATCACAAGGGTAAGGGCCCATATGAATATCACCTTGAACCCCTCTCCTAATAATCCCATTATAAATAAGCCGACAATCCAAGGTCCAAATAAAATGCCCGTGCCCACAATCGGCACTACATCCAATAAGCCTGCCAGTATGCCAAGTGTAATAGCATACCGATTGCCGAAGAGCAACAAACTGGCGATAGTTATGAATCCTGTCACAGCCATTAGAATAGCTTGAGCCCGTAAATACCCCGCGCCGGCTGCTCCCAGATCATGACTGACAGCCTGAACACTGACTTGCCAGCGGGGCGGAAACAGGTTAGCAAGAAACTGTTTTACATTTGGCAAACTTGAACTTATCATTAATGTCGCGACAAGGGAGACGATCATCACAATAAAGATGCCAGGTAATGCCGTCAGAAAACCAAGTAAAAACATACTCCCCGATTTAGCCCATTCTTGAAGCGTTGTTGCCAAGGTTTCCGTCGATGTAGTCAATGTACTTTGGATTTGAGGATTAACCTTGACAAACTTTTCCACAATATCCACTTGTCGCGACACGAAATCTACGAGAAAGCTGAAATTAGGAAATGTGATCGCTAGCTCTGATAATTCTGCATAAAGACGGTTGACAAGCAAGAAAACAAAAAGGCTCGATACGGCAAGTGCCAGAAGAAGTGCAAGGGCAGCCGCATAAGGCCGACGAATATGTATTGCTCGCATCAAGCGCACTACGAGCGGTTCTAATAATAAGGCAAGAATAAGCGCAATAACAAATGGTAAAAAGACACTGAAAGTTCTGGAAATTACATTACCAAAAACAGGCATAAAGTCCTGGAAAAAGTATGTAAAAATTTTCAAGATAACAAGAACGGTTGTTACCGCCATAAGCCTGTTTATACTTGTCCATAGAGGATGTTTCCGGATGCTCATCGCTTTCACCTCACGAAAGTAATTTTAACACATAATACAAAAAGGAGAGTATAAAAATGAGACTATGCAACCGATCCAAAATACCACCATACCCTGGTAATATATACCGCTTATTACAAACTCATTTACCTAATCAAACCAGAACTCTGTTGTCATGAAAGAAACCTTCTTTGCAGGTACATATTTCCCCAAAACCAGCCAGTATGGGCTTGCCGGATTGCTGGAAATTCTTACGCAAACAAGTCAAATCTGGCTGGAAGATAAAGACCGTTTAATCAAATCAGTAACAAACTCGCAGCAGCTGTCA
>DATMYJ010000220.1:0-13823 GCA_035561015.1 Desulfitobacteriaceae bacterium
TACAAATGCTCTCATAATTATAATCAGAAAAAAACAAAGCAAGGCCATGGCTCCCGTGAAGCCCAGTTCTTCGGCAATAACCGAAAAAATAAAATCTGTACTGGCTGCAGGAACAAGATAAGCTCCGATACCATTACCCAAACCCGTACCTAAAATCTTGCCTCCCCCAATCGCAAATAAGGATTGGGCAATCTGATAGCCACCGCCTGTCGGATCCAGCCAGGGATTCAGCCAGACCTCCACCCTTAAACGCACATGGCCAAAAAGCAGATATCCCAAAACAAATGTCAGGATAAAGATCGGCAGGGCCAAACCCAGATAAAGAGGCCTTTCTGTCACCACGTATAAGAGTAAAACAAAAAGGGAATAAAATACCAAGGCTGTTCCCAAACTTTTCTGAGCTGCCAGCAGTCCCAGAGCAAAGGACGCCATCACAAGAAAAGGTCCCAGAGTATGCCAATCCGGCAAAGAAAATCTTCCTAACTGAATAGTCCCAACCCGCAGAATTTCCTGGTTTTCCCCCAGGTAGGAAGCCAAAAATAACAACAAGGCTATTTTTACAAACTCCTCAGGCTCGACACTGAATCCGGCAAACCCCAGCCAACTGGTTGCGCCGCCGCGCGTTGCCCCAAATAATAGGGTTACTAGCAGCAGGACCACTGCTGCCAGCCCCCATAGGTAGGGCAGTTGTCCCAGCCGGCGATAGTCACGCAGACCGAAAAGCACTCCGTAATAGATAATAAGTCCCATATTGGCCCACCAAAACTGCCGCAAGGCTATTTCCGGGCTAATCCTGACAAGAAAAATCAGTCCTATGGCAAGGATAATCTCTGCAGCCGGCAATAAATACCGGTCACCTTGATAATGGAACAATTTTTCCAATAAAGCCCCCAGGAGCAGGATCAGGGAAAAAAGCAAGGCTTGCCAGAGAAGGGCGCTAGTGATTTTGGCATCAGCTTGCATCAGAGTCAGTCCTGCCCCCAAAAGAACAATGATCAGAAGACGTGTCAGCAAAGAACTGCTCATAAGCTCACTCCATTATACAACACAAGGCTGTGTAATTATCCGGAGCTCCCCGCTTATGAACCAGTCCCCTCAGGCCTTCGATACGATCTTCCCAAGAGGCTGGTTGTCTGAACTTGGCTGTAAGTTCCTCATCACTCAGCAGATTTGAAAACCCATCGGTGCAAAGAAGGAAAACATCACCTGGCTCTAAATCACAGGTCCGGTAATCAATCTTTACCTGCCGGGAAGTACCCAAAGCCCGTAGCAGGACATTTTTCCGGGGATGATTCTCCGCTTCTTCAACAGTAATCTGACCTAAACGCACCAGTTCCTCAACCAGGGAGTGGTCAGCCGTCAATCTCAGTAAGTCTCCGTTTCGCCACAAATAAGCTCTGCTATCACCAATATGGGCAACGAAAAATCTGGTCTGGCGCAGTATCAGCATTGTCAAGGTTGTGCCCATACCCTTGTTCTCCGGCTGCAGCAGCGACCTTTCATAGATAACCTGATTGGCATTGGATATGGCTTTATTCAACCAAGGTTGCAGCTGTTCATTGGTGACCCCATCAAGTTCGGCAGCCAGTTTTTCTAATTCACTCATTGCTGTCCCGGCAGCGATTTCACCGGCCTGGTGACCCCCCATGCCATCAGCTACAGCAAACATTCCGTAATTGGACAAAACAAGAAACGCATCTTCATTATTTTTACGCACCTGACCAATTTCACTGAAACTTAGAACTCTCATTTTCCCACCTCGAGTATTGAAAAGTAACGCTGCCAATCTTGATATAATCACCCGCCACCAGTTGGACCGGTGAACGAATACGTTCCCCATTAACCCAGGTACCATTTGTGCTTCCCAGATCCTCAAGTATTGTAATTCCTTTTTGCTGTTTGAAGAAGGCATGTTCATGCGAAGCAAAATGATCTGGTAAAACAATATCATTGTGACTGCCGCGGCCAATCCGTAGTCCTTTGCTGTCGATGCGTACAAGCCGCCCCTTGGGCAACAGTTCTGCCCCGGCAATAACCTCCAGACAGCCGTATTCCTGGCCTGGATGGACAGCCAGCAGTCCTCGCCCCCGTAAATCAGCCAGAAGCGCAGTCAGCAGCCGAAAAAGCAAAAGATAAATCAATCCCAAAAAGATAAACCGTCCAATAACCACAAGGATTTGCATGGGTACCCCCTAAAGCTGCTTAAATATCAATACACTCTGACCCAATTGGATCCGATCTCCCGGTCCAAGCAACTGCCGGGAGATTCTCCGGTCATTAACCTGGGTTCCATTAGTGCTTCCCAGGTCATCCAGCAGCCATCCCTGCTCACAGCGGGTCAGTTTGACATGGCGACGGGAAACCTCGGGATCAGAAAGCACAAATTCACAGCGGGTATGGCGTCCGATATAAATATTTTCGCCTTCGAGAATAATTTTCTTGCCCTTATCAGGTCCCTGAATAATTTCGAGAATATATTGTAAATTCCTGCTGTCCGGCCTTTCCTCCGCTAAAAGTGTCCGGCCTCCGTTTTGCAAAAGGGTCGTATGGTCACGCCATAATTCCTTATCAGGAACCTCATCGTCCTGTTCTCCCCAGGAGACTTCTACTGTATCATCAAAAGCGGCTTCAACAACCATCTCCCGCAGGCTGATGCTGTCATCGGCATGCAGTTCAATTGAAGGTTTGCTGATAAAGGTATAACCATAGCGTTCTCCCTCCAGATATAAATGTTTGGACAGTTCAAACAAAAAAGTTTCTCCAAAATTTGCCAGAGGGGTCCAGTCTTCAGGATTGAGATAAATCCTGTACACATTGGGCACATAAACCTGGGAAATACTGACCTGCTTATGGCGCAGCATTTCTTTGACAAGGCCCTTGGCAATTTCCACCGGCTGCAGACGGGCTGTTTTTTTTCTGAAGGGCCCTGTAAAAAGAAGTTCAGCTACTTCTTCAAAGCGAGTTAACAGGCTCATCCTAATCCACCTTCCCTTGGCCACGGAGTTGACCACAGGCCGCATCAATATCCGTGCCCCGTTCCTCCCTAATGGAAACAGACAGGCTATAACTTTCCAGAATTTTGGCAAACTCAGCAATCTTCCCGGGTTCAGGCCTGACCATTTTGGTTTCCGCCACGGGATTTACCGCTATCAGATTAATATGAGCCAAGCAACCATATAAAAGTTCTCCCAAAGCCCGGGCACTATCCCGATTGGCTGTTTCAGCTGTTAAAGCAACCTCAAAGGTAATGCGCCTCTTGGTAAGTTCGCTGTATTCCCGGCAGGCCTTCATTACCTCCTGCAAGGGATACTTCAGATTCAGGGGAACCAAGGTATCTCTCACCCTGTTTATAGCAGAATGAAGAGAAACAGCCAGACCCACCTGAGGGTTATCGCACGCCAGTTGTCTGATTTTCGGAACTACGCCGCTTGTGGAAATTGTCATCCGGCGCATCCCGATATTTTGTCCTGTTTCCCGGTTTAAAATTTCCAGACTCTTCAGGACTGCCTCATAATTAAACAAAGGCTCTCCCATACCCATAAAAACAACATTGGTCACCTTGGCCAGAGGATCCTGCCGGGATATTATCCGGCTGATTTCCAGGACTTGCCCCACAATCTCCCCGACTGTCAGGTTCCGGCGCCATCCGCCTAATCCTGTGGCACAAAAAGCGCACCCCACGGCGCAGCCGGCCTGAGTCGAGACACAAACCGTCTGCCGGTTACGAGCTGTTTCCCGTTCATAACCCATAAGAACGCTTTCGATTCTTTCTCCGTCCTCCAAGCCAAACAGGTATTTGCAAGTCCCATCCCGAGCCCGCTGCTCCTGTAACAATTTTAGGGGCTGTAAATCAAGGAGGGTCCTTAATTTTTGGCGTTCAGCCTCCGGAATATTGGACATTTCCTCCCAAGTCTGGACTCCTTTTTGCTGTACCCAGCGAAACAATTGCTGAGCCCGGAAGCGTTTCAGACCAAGATTTTGGCAAATCTCGGCAAGTTCTGTTTCCAGGCAAGCGCGTAATTCTAATTTTTCCATATATTATTCACCTGATTTATTACTTTCAGACTTCCCGGCGGCGGAATTTGGCCAGGAAAAATCCGTCTGTTCCGTGTCTTTGAGTCAAGAGCTGCAGCATACCCTTGCGCGCCAGCCGGAGATCCTCTGCCGCCAGCTGCATAAAAGGCAGGGTTGGGCTGATATCCACTGTTTCGAACTCGGGATGGTTCAGCCTGAAAGTTTTGGCGACTTCAAAGTTCTCCTCCGGCTCAGTAGTGCAGGTTGTGTACAGCAATTCGCCGTTTTCTGCCACACAGCGGGCAGCTTGGTCCAGGATTTGGCGCTGAAGCTGAGGCAAACTTACCAAATCACTCTCTTGCTTCTGCCAGCGCAAATCCGCCTTCCGCCTAATAATCCCCAGCCCCGAACAGGGGGCATCAACCAGTACCCGCTGCATGGAGCGGGATTCTACCCCGGGCAAGATGCGAGCATCGCCTAAAACCGGGCGAATGATATCTATGCCCAAACGTTTGGCCAAAAGCCTCAGCAATTCCAGTTTATGAGGATAGATGTCAAAGGCCCATATTTCACCCTTATTAGTCATTAATTGAGCCAGATGCGTGGTTTTGCCGCCAGGGGCACTGCAGACATCTAAAACAGTTTGACCCGGAGCGGGCTGCAGCACATGGGCAGCCAGCTGCGAGCTCTCGTCTTGGACTGTAAAATAACCGGCCTGAAAACTCGCCAGACGTTCCAGGGCCCCGAAGTCCTGAATGTTGATGCTTTCCGGCACTCTGGCTCCAACCTCAGCTTTAACTCCCTCAGCTTGCAGAACCAGCAGAAGCTCTGCCCGCGCAATCTTTAGGGTATTAGTCCGAATCCAGGTTAATGACGGCTGATTATTCAAATAACAGAGTTTCTCTGTTTCAGCAAAGCCCCAGCGTTTCAGCCAGCGCCGCACCATCCACTCCGGGTGAGAATAACGCACAGACAGATAACGCAGCGGTTCTCTTTGCTGATCCGGCCAAGGTAAATTCCAGCCCTGAAGCAAAACCTGCCGCAAAACAGCATTTACCAGGCCCGAAAATTTATTATCCTGTTTTTTAACCATTTCTACGCCTTCATTAATCGCCACAGCGGCCGGTATCTTGTCCAGAAAGAGTATCTGGAAGGCCGAAATCCGTAAGATTTCCCGAACCTGCGCAGGCAGGGCTGACAGGGGTTTGCGTAAATGTAAGCGCAGGGCGAAATCCAGCAGATTGCGGTTTTTCAGCACACCATTGACCAGCATGGTAACCAATTGACGGTCACGGGAATCTTCAATGTAGTGCAACGAAGTTTGCAGGGCCAGGTTGGCATAAGAGCCGCCTTCATTGACCCGGAGTAAAATCTGTACTGCTTGCCAGCGGGCCTTATCCTTAGTCATCATTTCTTCCCTGAGCAATAATAATAAAACGGGCTAATTGCAGAACCGCTGCCAAAGCAGCAGCCACATACGTCAGGGCAGCGGCATTCAGCATAGCCTTGACACCCTGAATTTCATCATTTTCCAACATTCCGCCACCCTGGAGCAGGGCCAGGGCTCTGCCGCTGGCATTATATTCAACAGGTAAAGTAATCAGCTGAAACAGCACGGCAAAGGCAAAAACAATTATTCCAAACTGCAGCAAGATCTTAAAAGCCGGCATAAAGAATCCCACTAATATCAAAATTGGCCCCAAATTGCTCCCGAAATTGGCAACCGGGACAAAAGCTGACCGTAACTGCAGGGGAACATAGCCGCTGGCATGCTGCAGGGCATGTCCGGTTTCGTGGGCCGCTACGGCCACAGAAGCCAGGGAATTACCCTGATATATATCTCTGCTCAGACGCACAATCCTCGTGCGCGGATCATAATGGTCTGAAAGTCTGCCCTCAATGGCTTCAATTTGGACATCATTCAGCCCTTTACTTTGCAGAATCAGGCGAGCCACCTGCGCCCCACTCAGCCCCTTATGGGAACGAACTTGGGAATAATGCCGATAGGCTGAAGAAATCTTGAATTGGGCGTAGAGTGATAACAATATTGCCGGAACCAACAGGATCATTGTCGGATCCCAGCCCAAACCGAATAACATTGATATTCCTCCCCTCGCGGGTTAGTTGCTTGCTGGTTAATTATTATAGCCTATTTAGAGATATGCAGCAAATTAGTTGTCCGACAACCGTCTTCCAGAATTATGGCAGAGGACAGACCATACCAAGCTATGTGGCCAGATAATCTCCCACCTGGCCATGCCTTCCCAGAAAAAAGTCCCTGGCCGACATTATACGTTTGCCGGCAGGCTGAACCTCCTGAAGCAGAATATCTCCTTTTCCCGTTTCAATAGCCAAGCCATCTTCAGTTATTCTTAAAACTTTACCGAACTTTGGCCCAGAATTGACCTTCTGAATATCCAGCGGCATACTCCGCCAGACTTTGAGATTTTCCCCCCGATAGGTTGTAAAAGCACCTGGCCAGGGGTTCAGGCCGCGTATTTGGTTGTGAAGTTCAAGGGCGCTGCGCGACCAATCCAGCCATTCATGCTCTCTTTTAAGCAGAGGGGCATAATTGCTTTCCCCCTTCTGAGCGACAGCCTTCAATTCTCCCCGGGACAAGGACTCAATCGTCTCAATGAGCAGATCAGCCCCCAGTTCTGCCAAAGCATCATGAACTTCGCCGGCGGTAGCCTCGGCGGCAATGGGATAAGTTTTCTGCAATAAAACATCCCCAGTGTCCAGACCCTCATCCATCATCATGGTAGTCACCCCTGTCCGGATCTCCCCTTTTATCACAGCCCAGTGAATAGGAGCAGCTCCGCGGTAAGCAGGCAGCAGAGAGGCATGAACATTAAGGCAGCCTTTTGCCGGCAACTGTAATATTGGCGCCGGCAATTTTTTGCCGTAAGCCACAACCACTATCAGTTCCGGCTGCAGAGCAGTCAGAGATTTCGCCATTTCGGCTGTATTTATTTTTTCCGGCTGCCAGACGGGTAAACCCAGTTTCTGGGCGGCAACCTTAACAGGACTGGCCTTTTGTTGTTTTCCCCGGCCGGCCGGTCTGTCCGGCTGAGTAATTACCACTGCTATTTCATGTCCTTCCCGTACCAGAGACATTAAGGAAGGCACAGCAAATTCCGGTGTTCCCATAAAAACAATACGCATTTCTTATCTCCCTATCCCTTGTTTTGGTAAGTTTTTTTAGCAAGATCAACAAATAAAACTCCTTCCAAGTGGTCTGTCTCATGCTGCAGAGCTCGGGCCAGCAAGCCTTCGGCCTTGATATCCTGCATTTCACCGTGACGATTCAAGCCCTGAACCCTGACTTGATATGCTCTGGCAACTTCCCCGGAAACTCCCGGAATACTGAGACAGCCCTCAACATCTACTTGCCGGCCATGTTTTTCCAAAATAACGGGATTGATCAGTTCCAGCAGGCCCTCACCAATATCAATAATAATAACGCGTTTGGAAACCCCAATTTGCGGCGCTGCCAAGCCATAACCTTTAGCCTCATAGAGGGTATCAGCCATATTTTTCAGCAATTTTTCTATGGCGGGCGAAATTTTGTCAACTTCCCTGGCCTTTTCCCGCAAAACCGGGGAACCAATCTCAACTATTTTATACACTGCCATAACTTTTCTCCTTATTCCACGGCGGAATTAAGACCCGCCGGTAATTTAGTTCTGGAAGCAATTTCTGCCCGCCGGCTATCTGAACTCAGTCCGAGAGAGGATCGACTTCTATGTTCAGGCTAAGGCCGCTGCTTGATGATAAGTTATACAATTCCTGGACACCAAAGTGTAAAAAGGCTCTCAAAATATCTGATTCTTTGGCTTTGACAGCCACCTGCCAGCGATAGAGATTCTTCAGGCGAGAAAATACAGCCGGAGCCGGGCCCAAAATATCTATTTTAGTATTGCCGTATTCCGGGTCGCTTAATCTCTGTCGTAAAAAAACTGCCAGATCATGAGCCGCTCTGATCACTCTTTCCTCAACCGCGTGCATCAGCAAAACCCTGATGATATGAGTAAAGGGCGGATAACCCCGCTGTTGACGATAACTGATCTCTTCCCAGAAAAATCCCGCGTAATCATGGGCTGCCGCTTTAACAATTGCCCGGTCGGCCGGCGAATAGGTCTGGATAACCACTTCCCCTCCTTTGGTACTGCGGCCAGCCCGGCCGGAAACCTGGGACAATAACTGAAAAGTTCTTTCCCGGGCCCGAAAATCAGGCATATTAAGGGCCTGATCGGCAGCTACGACACCAACGAGTGTCACATTGGGGAAATCCAGACCTTTGGCCATCATCTGTGTCCCCACCAGAACCTTGGCCTCCTGCCTTTTAAAACTTTCCAGGATCAGGCGGTGAGCATCCCGGGAACGAGTGGTATCCCAATCCAGACGCCTAACCGTGATCCCAGGCAGGAGAGCGGATAGTTCTTCTTCCACCCTTTGAGTGCCCTGGCCAAAAAAACGAATATAGCGGCTGCCGCACTGCGGACAGCGGTGGGGAGGTACTTCTTCATGATTGCAGTAATGACAGCGCATCTTATTCACCATACTGTGAAAAGTCAGGGAAACAGCGCAGTTGGGACAGCGCACTGTGTAACCACACTCCCGGCAAATCACAAAAGTAGAATAGCCCCGACGATTCAGGAAAAGCATACTTTGCTCCCCTTTAACTATTCTGTCCTTCAGTTTATCCTGCAAGCTGCCAGAAAAAATGCTTCTGTTGCCCTGCAGCAGTTCCTGGCGCATGTCCACTATCTCGACAGGAGGAAGTGTGCCTCCTCCTGCACGCCTGGTCATGGTAATGAGCTTGATCTTGCCGGTTTGAGCTGCTGCATAAGCCTCCAGAGATGGTGTGGCACTGGCCAATAAAAGCAGGCCATTTTTTTGTTCCATTCGTTTTCGGGCTACATCCCGGGCATGATATTTGGGATTATCACTTTGTTTATAGGCGCTGTCATGTTCCTCATCGATAATTATCAGCTGTAAATTGGGCAAAGGGGCAAAAACCGCTGAACGGGCACCTATGACAAGACGTTTTTTCCCGGCGAGGATATCTTCCCAAACCCGGGCTTTTTCAGCAGCGCGCAGTCCGGAATGCAAGACAGCGACCCTGGTATCAAACTGAGCCTGAAAATAATCGGAAATCTGAGGAGTAAGGGAAATCTCCGGCACAAGCAGGATCACGTCCCCACCGGCAGCCAATAACTTGTTAATCACCCGCAGATATACTTCTGTTTTTCCGCTGCCCGTAACGCCGTAAAGCAGTATTGTCCCGGAGGTTTTCTGTTGACCGGCTGTCTCCAGAGCAGCATTTATTTGCGCCACAGCTCTCTCCTGCTCTGAGGTTAACTTCCTGCCCGCAGTCTGATCCCCGGCAAATTCCTTATTAAAATCAGCAATCCCTGGAGCTAAGGTCAGGTCACTTTCGGCAGTTTTCGCCAAACTCCAGTGGGAAACGAAACGCTGCTCCCGTCCGAGCCAGCCCTGATTTTCTAAGCGCTCAAAAGCTGATTTCGAGAGCTGCGCCCTTTTCAGATAGGTTGGGAGCGCCAAGGCCTTACGCCGCGAACGCTGCAGGACAGCCAGGGCCTTAAACGTTTCCGGATCCAGCAATTGGAGAGCCTGAATATCTTCATCTGCAGAGTCGAACCTCGGTATAACCCATTCTTCAACTTTTCCTTTTAATAAAGGCCACACCGTATGCAGGCTCTGAGCTGCTGAACAGATCGTGGTTGCGGCCAGCCAGCGGGCCAGAACAATCAAATCAGCAGGAACTACAGCTCCTCCGCTTATAATTTGAGAAACCAGCCGTAATTTTTCGGGCTTCACTTCCGGCGGGAGCTCAGGTGTCATATCGATTACCAAACCCTGCACCAAGCGGCTCTGCAACGGTACCAGCACCCTCATTCCCACCCTGCAGCCGCTGTTTTCTGGCAAGAGATAATGATAACTTCGATCCAGACGTCGATTTGCTACATCTACAAGAACCTCCGCATATAACATCCTGACGCCTCCTTTAAGCGCTGCTGGCTATGATGTTTTTGAATACCAGAAATATCATATCAAATTCAAATATTATTTAACAGACCCGCGGTTTTCAAGTCGGTTTCAGTTTGTAAACCCTGATAATTTCGTTATATGGATTTAGCTTCCTGATTATTCCTGAGCACTGAAGAGAAAAAAGCAGAGAACCATCCTCCAGCTTCCCTGCTTAAACAACATATTAATAACTTCCTGAAATTCTGTATTCACAATCATTTAAAGACCGGCCAAACGCTGCAGTTCTTCAGTTTTGTCTGTCTTTTCCCAGGGAAGATCCAGGTCCGTACGCCCAAAATGCCCGTAAGCCGCAATTTGTTTGTAGATAGGACGACGTAAATTCAGGGTTTTAATAATCCCGGCGGGACGCAGATCAAAGACAGCATTGATCAGTTCAATGATCTTGTCATCAGAGATTTTAGCGGTACCGAAAGTCTCTACAGCAATGGATACGGGTTTGGCTACCCCAATGGCATAAGCCAACTGGATCTCGCAACGGTCAGCCAACTCGGCCGCCACAATATTTTTGGCGACATAACGAGCAGCATAGGCGGCAGATCGGTCTACCTTGGTGGGGTCTTTCCCGGAAAAAGCCCCTCCGCCATGTCTGGCCATACCGCCGTAAGTATCCACAATTATTTTGCGCCCGGTCAAACCGGAATCACCCTTAGGCCCTCCAATAACAAAGCGCCCGGTGGGATTAATGAGACACTTGGTCTTTACATCCATATATCTTGTCGGTATGGTAGGAATAACAACATGCTCCAGCAGATCCCGCCGAATTTGTTCCTGACTGATATCCGGATGATGTTGGGTCGAGACAATAATCGTGTCAACCCTGACAGGTTTGTGATCATCATATTCAACAGTAACCTGGGTTTTTCCATCAGGACGCAAATAGTCCAGCTGTCCGGATTTGCGGACTTTGCTCAAACGCAGAGCCAGACGATGAGCCAAATCAATCGGCAGAGGCATATAACTTTCCGTCTCATTGGAAGCATAGCCGAACATCATGCCCTGATCACCCGCCCCGATTGCTTCGGTTGTGTCATTATATAATTCTCCTGTTTTTGCCTCTAAAGCCTTATCAACCCCCAGGGCGATATCGGCAGACTGTTCCCCGAGCGAGATCAGAACAGCACAGGTATCGGCATCAAATCCGAATTTAGCCCGGTTGTAACCAATCCCGCGCACCGTCTCCCGCACGACATAAGGGATATCAACATAACAATTAGTAGTTATTTCACCGCAAACAAGCACCAATCCTGTTGTAACTGAGGTTTCACAGGCAACCCTGGCATTGGGATCCTTAGCATAAATCGCATCCAGAATTGCATCTGAAATCTGATCACAGATTTTATCCGGATGCCCTTCTGTCACTGACTCGGAAGTAAATAATTTCTTAACCATTGAGCATCTATTCCCCCTTCTTCTCACTGTCGAGCAAGACGGCAATCTCCCGAACAAGATGTCGTGCAATCTCGATTTTCGGCAATTTGGGCCAGTCTGTTCTTTTTCCGTCCGGGAAAAGAAAACTTACTATATTGGTTGGGCTGCCAAAACCTGCACCGGGTTTCGTCACATCGTTGGCCACCAGCAAATCAAGATTCTTACGGCTCATTTTTTCCTGGGCATTGGCAAACAAATTTTCTGTTTCCGCAGCAAAACCCACCAGCAGCTGATGTGTCTTCTTTAGGCCTAATTCAGCCAGAATATCAGGATTGTGAATCAATTCCAGCTGTAAACCGCCCCCGCGTTTTTTAATTTTCTGACCGGAAATATCGATAGGCCTGTAATCAGCTACCGCTGCGGCCTTAACAACAATGTCTGTTTCCGGGAACTGTTCCATAACAGCCTGATACATTTCAAAAGCTGTGTTCACGGCTATCCGTTTCACCCCGCTGGGGATATCAAGAGCAGTTGGAGCACTGACCAGAGTAGTCTGAGCCCCTGCCTCCTGCAGAGCCTGAGCCACTGCGTAACCCATAAGGCCGGAACTGCGATTTCCCAGGTAACGCACAGGATCTATTGGTTCTTGCGTACCACCGGCAGTAACCAGGGCTTTCTTCCCTTTGAGACATTCGGACATGGCAATATACCTTACAACTGTCTCCACAATCTCCAGCGGTTCACTCATCCTGCCCTCACCCTCGGCTCCGCAAGCCTGAAAGCCTGTTGCCGGTCCGATAATCTGAACATGGCGCTGGCGCAAACAAGCAAGGTTTTCCTGAGTCGCCGGGTGATGAAACATGGCATGATTCATGGCCGGGGCAACGAAAATTGTTTTCTGCACAGCCAAAAGAACTGTGGAAAGATAGTCATCGGCCAAGCCTACAGCCATCTTGGCCAAAATATTGGCCGTTGCCGGAACAACAATCACAGCGTCAGCTTTTTCAGCCAGAGCGATATGTTCCACATTCCAAAGTTTCGGTTCTGCCAGCATCTCGAGATGAACAGGATTTGCCGACAGACAGCGCAGGGTCAAAGGAGCAATAAATTTTGTGGCCGCTTCTGTCATTACCACGTGAACCTCTGCTCCATGCTTGCGCAAGCGGCTTACAACCTCGGCAGCTTTATAAGCGGCAATGCCGCCGCAAATACCTATAAGAATTGTTTTGCCCTGAAGCATAAATATTAGCCCTCACTTATTCGTTCAATAAGGATCTTGCCCTGAGCGATTTCTTCCAAGGCAATGCTGACCGGTTTGGCACCTTTGATCTGACCTTCATGATTTGAACTCTCCATCAAGGCCCGGGCCCGTTTGGCAGTAGCAACTACCAGCGTGTATTTACTTTCCACTTTAGTCATCAGAACATCAAGTGATGGTTGTTTCATAAAATAGGGCTGCCTCCTTATCACGTACACTATTTCCTTTTTACCCGACATTTCTCAGCTATGATGATACTTCTCAATTTATCCACACCATCAGTGATATCATCATTTTCAATTAAATAATCGTATTCCGGGATATACTTCATTTCCTGTTCAGCCTTGGCCAAACGCTGCTGAATGTCTTCCTCGCATTCTGTTCCCCGCCCTCGTATCCGCTCGGTAAGAACAATAAGCGAGGGAGGTATTATAAATATAAAGATTCCTTGAGGAAAGCGTTTCTTAACCTGAAGAGCACCCTGTATATCAATCTCCAGGATAACATCATAGCCGGCCTCAAGGTGCTGCTGCACAGCAAAAAGAGGAGTTCCATAATAATTGCCGCAAAATTCCGCCCACTCCAGAAGCTCATGATTTTCAATCATGGCCTGAAACTCCTCCTGAGTGCGAAAATAGTAACTCACTCCATTGACCTCACCGGGACGCGGCGCCCGGGTCGTAGCTGATACGGAAAATTTAACAGACTTTTGCCGAAGCAACAGTTCCTTACATAATGTGCCCTTGCCTGCCCCTGATGGGCCGGAAAGAACAATCAATAAACCACCGTTATCTTTCATACTGTATCCTCTAATCAGCAGGATCTTCTACAGGGGCATTCACTTCTTTAGCCGAAAGACGGTGAGCCACAGTTTCCGGCTGCACGGCCGAGAGGATGACATGATGACTGTCACAGACAATCACAGCACGTGTCCGCCGGCCATAAGTCGCATCGATCAGCATACCTCCATCCCTGGCTTCCTGAATAATACGTTTGATCGGCGCCGACTCCGGACTGACAATGGAAATGATGCGGTTAGCCGAAACAATATTGCCAAAACCGATATTGATCAGTTTGATATCCACACTTTATCCTCCATTCCATATCT
>DATMYJ010000221.1:0-5947 GCA_035561015.1 Desulfitobacteriaceae bacterium
CTCCCAGATCCTGACTGACAGCCTTAGCATTTTCTTGCCAGCGCTGGGGCACAAACCTGTTAATGATATTTTTTACATCGGGAAAAGCCATACTTGTCAGCAGAGCAGCCACAATCGACACTACGAAGATTACAAAAGCTCCAGGCAAGGCTGATAAAAAATTCAGAAGAAAAATGCTGCTGGTTTTAGCCCAATCCTGAACAGATTTCAGAATACTCTCAGTGGACGAAAAAAGGGTATTCTGAATCTGGGGATTAAGGGTTAAATACTCTTGCAGGGCACTGATCCTGGTAACTACAAAGTCCATAATATAGCTATAATTCGGTAAAGATACCGCCAGCTCGGATAATTCTGTGTAAAGCCTGGCAATAACCAAAAAAGCAATCAGACTCAAGAGGCCCAAAGCTATTATCAGAGACAATACGGATGCATAGCCGCGCTTAATATGCAGGGTCCTGATCAGGCGTGCTACCAGAGGCTCCAGTAAATAAGCAATAACCAAGGCTAAAACAAAGGGGAAAAAAGCCATAAACATTTTTTTGAGGACCTCACCGAAAACCGGCAGAAATTCCTGCACAAAATAAGTAAAAAGTTTCAGAGAAACAAGAAAAATTACGATAACAGCCAGACGGTTAAGATTAGACCAAAACAAATGTTCGGAATTAACCCGCAAGTTTTCCACCCCATCAAGCAAAAATCACAATATAATAATATATGAGCGGAAGAATAAAAATCAAGCTGTCACAACGATCTAAGATACCGCCATGGCCGGGAATAAGAGAACCAGAATCCTTGATTCCGGCACTTCTCTTTAAAGAGGATTCAAATAAATCACCGATCTGGCCTATGCAACCTGTTATCAGAGAAAGAACAAAGACATGCGCCAAGGAAACCCCCCCAATCCAATACCAGAACACCAGGCCGACAACGATGCTTCCGCAGAGACCGCCAATGGCACCTTCAATGGTTTTATGGGGACTAATTTTGGGAGCAAGGGGGTGTTTCCCAATTCCCTTGCCGATGAGATAGGCAAAAACGTCAGTAGCCCAAATCAAAAAGAAAGTCAGAAAAGTCCAGGTAAGACCCTGCGGCAGCTGCCGCAAAAGAAAAAGATAAGAAAAAAAGCCTACCGGATATATTATTGCCAGCAGATTATAACTGGCTTCTTCCAGACTAACCTGGGGATAGCGCAGGGCCAGACGGCCGAAAACGATGATCAGCCACAAAATCAGGATAGGCATTATCCATTCCTTGCTGCCATAAAAGATATTGAACAGCCAGAATAAAGCAAATGTTATTACAGTGACATGCCAGACTTTAATCCCTAAATGTTCAATAATTTTTAAATATTCCAATAATGCCAAGATGGTTAAGATGCTTACTAGGAGAACTGTGTATATTCCGCCAAAATAACTCAGGCCTAAGAGGAGAGAAGCCCAGATCAGGGCGCTGATTATTCTTTTCAAAATGATTACTCCTTAATTTTTGTTAGCCCTCCATACCGCCTATCCCGTTGCTGATAAGTTCTGATAGCCTGATGTAGAATTTTCCGATCAAAATCCGGCCAATAATCTTCAACCACAACTATCTCGGTATAGGCAATCTGCCATAAAAGGAAGTTGCTTAATCTCATTTCTCCCGAAGTTCGAATCAGTAAATCCGGGTCCGGCAAATCTGCGGTATAAAGGGCCTTGCTTACAAGCTCCTCGTTGATGTCTTGAGGAGTAATATTTTTATTCAACACTTCGAAACAAATTTTACGCACCGCCTCAACAATATCTGACCTTCCTCCATAGTTTAAGGCTATGTTAAGTATCAGACCCTTATTTGTTTTAGTCAGTTCAAAGGCTTTCAGCAGTTCCTGCTGCGCCACCAAAGGCAGTTTTTGAATACCGCCAATAGTACGGATTACTATATTATTCTTATGTAGCTCATTCATTTCCTTCCTTAAATATTCTACCAGAAGATTCATGAGTAACCCAACCTCTTCCTGAGGCCGGCGCCAGTTTTCTGTAGAAAAAGCGTATACTGTCAGGACCTCAACTCCCAACGAGGAGCATTCTTTGATAGTAGTCCTCAATGTTTCCACCCCGGCCCGGTGCCCCATAGTCCTGGGCAGGCCGCGTTTCTTGGCCCAGCGTCCATTGCCATCCATTATAATCGCGATATGGCGCGGGATCAGTTCCTGTTGGAGACCCAGAGAACCAAAATCAATTTTATCCTGTTTTCCTGAATTATGTCTCATTATTTTTCTCCTTCATCTTATGATTAGAGCTTATCTTCTTTTTCCAAAAAATGCAGGCCAACAGGTACTGCCCAAAAAACGCTCGGAGTAAGCACATAAGTGTCAAAAGACCCCCTAAAAGTGTCAGGGGGTCAATTCAGGAAGGACAGTGAACTTTTCATGAGCCAGCATAAAATCATAACTTCCGGCCTTCTCTCTGAAACGCAGTACTCGCAGATCGCCATACGATTTCACTCGGCCGCGCGGGATTGTGATCTTATAAGAAAAGGTTATACCTGCTTTTTCAAGCTCCTTACTCAACTCAGCCCATTTATATCCTAACCATAAATCTTTGCTTGTCATACCTCGGTAATTTCTTTTTCTTTGATCTCAGTGACTGCGTCTATTTCCTTGATATACTTGTCAGTCATCTTTTGCACATTCTCTTGAGCCCTTTTGATCTCATCTTCCGAAGCATGTTCTTTGCCCATTTTTTTCAAATGGTCATTGGTATCCCGGCGGATATTACGAATAGCCACCCGGGCTTCCTCAGCTTTCTTTTTTACGGTTTTGACAAGTTCAACCCGTCTCTCAGCGGTAAGTTGGGGAATAACAATCCTGATAACAGTCCCATCACTGGATGGATTAAAACCCAGATCAGACTTTAAGATCGCTTTCTCAATCGCCGGCAGACTGGTTTTATCCCAAGGCTGGACTAGCAGCAGGCGCGGTTCCGGCACTGATATATTAGCCAGCTGGTTGACAGGCGTCGGTGTCCCATAATAATCGACATTGACCTTTTCCAATACACCAGGATTCGCCCGCCCGGCCCGGATCGTCCCAAACTCCTTGCGCAAGGAATCAACACCTTTGCCCATGCGATCTTCACTTTCTTTAAGCATATCAGGAATCATTAATCGTCCCTCCCTACATAAGTTCCGATACTTTCACCCATTACAGCTTTAAGAATATTGCCGTCTTTTACCAGATTAAAAACAATCAGAGGAATATGATTGTCCATACAAAGAGAAGTTGCTGTCGAATCCATAACCCCTAATTCCTTGCTCAAGACATCCAGATAACTCAAGCGGTCAAATTTTTTGGCCGTCAGGTTTTTTACAGGATCGGAATCAAAGACCCCGTCGACTTTTTTGGCCATTAAAATTACATCAGCCTCTATTTCCGCAGCCCGCAGTGCTGCCGTAGTATCGGTCGAAAAATAGGGATTACCGGTTCCGGCAGCAAATATGACAATACGCTTCTTTTCAATATGCCGTATCGCTCGGCGACGGATATATTGTTCGGCAACCTGTTTCATCTCAATAGCAGACATGACGCGGGTATCAACCCCGTACTTTTCCAAGGCATCCTGCAAGGCCAGGGCGTTAATAACTGTGGCCAGCATCCCCATGTAATCAGCAGTAGTACGATCCATACCCTGGGAACTTCCAGCAAGCCCCCGCCAAATATTTCCGCCCCCTACCACCAGAGCTATTTCTACACCCAAGGCGTGAATTTCAGAAACTTGTTTGGCCACAGAATCAAGCATTTCATAGGCTATACCATAACCCTGATCTCCGGCAAGAGCTTCTCCGCTTAATTTGAGTACTAAACGATTAAAGCGTGGTCTTTTCATTGCTACCTCCAACGTTAATATTTCTACATGTTTACTGGAATTCCTCTCTGATTTGAAAAATCTTGAGAGATCCGGATCCTTTGACTGCGAGACTCAGACAGATATCTGCTCTGAAAGGTCTGACAGTGTGAAAAGAGAACACCGGCAGTGTTCTCTTTCGGCAGATAAAACTCCGCCTGTTTAACTTTTGATTATTTATTAATTTGTTTCATAACTTCCGCTGCAAAATCTTCCTGACGTTTTTCCAGTCCTTCACCCATTTCGTAGCGGCAGAAGCGGCGAACAACTATTTTTTCCCCTATTTTAGCTACTTTTGACAAAAGTAAATCATTGATAGTGATATCAGGATCTTTTACAAAAGCCTGTTCCAGCAAACACACTTCTTTCGTGTATTTCTGAATTCGTCCTTCAACCATTTTATCGACAATTTTTTCAGGTTTACCTTCATTTAAAGCCTGGGCCCGCAGAATATCCTTTTCATGCTGAATTACTTCTTCTGGAACATCGGCTTTACTCAGGTAGAGCGGATTAGCTGCGGCAATTTGCATGGCAATATCCCGGGCCAATGTTTTGAATTCTTCCCCCCGAGCCACAAAATCCGTCTCACAGTTAATTTCAACCAAAACACCGATACGGCCGCCACCATGGATATAAGCTTCAACAATGCCCTCGGCAGCAATTCGACCTTCTTTTTTCGCTGCTGAAGCCAAGCCTTTTTCCCGTAATAAATCAACAGCCTTAACCACGTCACCTTCACACTGTGTTAAGGCCTTCTTGCAGTCCATCATTCCGGCACCGGTTTTTTCCCTGATTTCTTTAACCTGGGCAGCACTAATTTCGGCCATTTTTATACCTCCAAACTCACTTGTTCTGTAGCTATTCTGATATGTTATAATTTAAGCATTGTTTTGCTGTTCAGACGCTCCAACCCACTGCCTGCCGCGCTAATAGCTGGTATTCCCGGCCAGACAGACAGCATAAAAAGAGCAGGAGCACAGGAGGCCCTGAAGACCTCCTGTCACCCTGCTGCCTGAATCTATTCTGCGACCGCTTGTTCAGTCTCTTCTTCCTCTTTATTGCCTTGTTGGCCCTCAATAATAGCGTCAGCCATTCTGCCGGTCAACAGTCTTACCGCCCGAATCGCATCATCATTAGCAGGTATTACCACATCGATCTCGTCAGGATCGCAGTTCGTATCAACTATACCGACAATGGGGATATTTAAACGGCGGGCTTCGGCCACCGCAATCCTCTCTTTACGCGGATCAACGATAAACAGAGCACCTGGCAGCTTTTTCATATCTTTAATTCCGCCTAAAAAGCGATCCAATTTCTCCATTTCATGGCGTAAGGAAGCCACTTCTTTCTTGGGCAAGACATCAAAAACGCCATCAGTTTCCATTTTCTCCAGATCACGCAAACGATCGACTCTTTTTTGAATCGTCTGAAAGTTTGTCAGCATACCGCCAAGCCAACGCTCATTTACAAAAAACATGCCGCAGCGTTCGGCTTCATCTCGGACAGATTCCTGGGCCTGTTTCTTTGTCCCGACAAAAAGCATGGTACCGCCCTCTGCGGCGAGATTACGTACGAAATCATAAGCCTCATCAACTTTTTTAACTGTCTTTTGCAGATCAATAATGTAAATTCCATTCCGTTCCGTAAAAATATAACGGGCCATTTTGGGATTCCAGCGACGAGTTTGATGACCGAAGTGAACACCGGCTTCAAGTAATTGCTTCATAGAAATTACAGCCATGTGTTGCACCTCCTTTCTTTGTTTTTTCCTCCGCAGGGTCATTTCAGGTATCCCCAACTATTATGGGAACCGATACACTGATCACACTGCGTGTGTCATTTAGTCACACTTTGAACATATTAACATAATCTGCTTCGTACTGCAAGACTGTATGGCCGGGCAGCCGGCGATAAACCTCACTTGATTCCGGTTAAACTGTCAGGCGACCGGTAAAATTAGTGCGAATATCGTGACATTCGATAAAGTTCTCCAAATCACTCATTAGTTCCGGGAAAGGAAAATAATATTCACTTAAATTGAAACTCTTCTTTTTTGTCCAGATCTGAAC
>DATMYJ010000222.1:0-6583 GCA_035561015.1 Desulfitobacteriaceae bacterium
GAAAATAAACCACTCCGGAAGAAACAAGTATACATGGGGGGCCTGGATTCTGAATTCCTTGAAGACTAAGGAAATGGGGAAACATTGTGCGGGATCAATTTGAACGGCAGATTGAATATCTGAGAATTTCGGTTACTGATCGTTGTAATCTGCGCTGCAGGTACTGTATGCCTGAAAAAAAAATACAGTGGATGCCGCGTGAAGAGATACTGTCTTATGAAGAGATTTTACACTTGATAAAGATCAGCCTACAGCTCGGGTTTCGGCGTTTTCGGATTACTGGCGGAGAACCATTGTTGCGCAAGGGAATTATGAATTTTTTACGGCTTGCAGCTGAAATTCCCGGTATCGAAGACCTTATGCTGACAACAAATGGAATCTTATTGGCGGAAAATGCTTTTGAACTTAAGAAGGCAGGGATAAAGAGGGTAAATATCAGTTTAGATACCCTTGATTCCCAACGGTTTCGGGAGAATACCCGGGGTGGGGAAATAGAAAAAGTTTTACAGGGCGTATTTCGTTCCCTGGAGGCAGGATTGGATCCTGTTAAACTAAATGTAGTTGTCAAAAGGTCTTTTAATTTAGGCAATATACCTGAATTTTTGGAATTTGCCTATAAATTTCCTCTCCACGTGCGCTTTATCGAGTTAATGCCGATAGGTGTCAGCTCTGATGCGCGTGCTGATTTTGTTTCAATTGCGGAAATGAAAGAAGTTTTGGCTATTACAGGCTTGGAAATAACGAAAAATATTCCCGGAGGCGGACCGGCTGAGTACTTTCGGCCTGAAGGTTTTCTGGGCAGTATCGGGTTTATTAGTGCCTTAAGTCAGCATTTTTGCAAAACCTGTAACCGTGTGCGTTTAACTGCCGACGGTAAATTGCGGCCTTGTTTGCATAGTTCCCAGGAAATCAGTTTAAAGGATTCTTTAAGATCCGGAAAAACCGATTCCGAAATTGCCAAGATATTCGCCGGGGCTGTTTGGTCTAAACCAGCTCAACACCATATGAATGACCAGGCTTGGCAGGACATGAGGATCATGTCTCAGATAGGGGGTTAAGATATTGGATTTAACCCATTTTGACAAAGACGGAAGAGCCCGGATGGTTGATATAAGTACTAAAGCAGAAACCGTGCGGACGGCGGTTGCTATAGGTCAGGTTGAGATGCAGCCGGAAACTCTGGAAAGAATCCGGACCGGTAAAATCACGAAAGGTGATGTTTTATTGGTAGCCAGGGTAGCCGGAATCATGGCTGCCAAACAGACCGCCGGCTTGATACCTATGTGCCATCCCTTGAACCTTACCGCTGTGCAAATAGATTTTGAATTCATCGGCCATAAGCGGATTCAGATTGAGGCAATAGCTAAGGTTAGCGGAAAAACCGGCGTAGAGATGGAGGCTTTGACTGCTGTTAGTGTGGCGGCTCTAACAATCTATGATATGTGCAAGGCCATAGATAAAGCTATGGTTATCGGTAATATTTGTTTAATGGAAAAGTCAGGCGGTAAAAGCGGACATTATGTGAGGGAGAAGCAAGTATTCAAGAGCCAGGAGACAGAATTCTAAATTCCTCATAAAAATTACAAGTGTTTCTGAGATAGTTTGGTTAGGAAGGAATAGTTTTATGGGCAGGATAATTGCTGTATGTACCAGCGAAAAAAAGGGGACTCGCAAAAAAAACTTGGGGACAGGGACAATGATCGAAAATTTCGGCTTGGCGGGTGATGCCCACGGCGGTGAATGGCATCGCCAAATCAGCCTTTTAGCGATAGAAAGTATTCAAAAAATGCAGGAAAAAGGTTTGAATGTTGTTCCAGGTGATTTTGCCGAGAACTTAACCACTGAAGCGATAGATTTGCTGGCTTTGCCTGTTGGAACAAAATTACGAATTGGGGAAAAGGGGCTTGGCGAAGTAACTCAAATCGGCAAGGTTTGCCACAATAAATGTGCCGTCTATTACCAGGCAGGTGACTGTATTATGCCTAAAGAGGGTATTTTTATCAAAGTTCTTGAAGGCGGCAGTGTCCAGGTTGGGGACGAAATTGAGGTGTTATCCCAGATGATCAAAGTAGGGGTCATTACAGCCAGTGATAAAGGTTTTCGCGGAGAAAGGGAGGATCTTTCCGGTCCTGCTCTGAAAGAACTGGTGCGTGATATTCAAGGTGAGGTTGTGGAATATGTAATTTTGCCTGATGATCAAAAAATTCTCGCTGACAGAATGCGCAGTTGGAGTGACGAGCTGGAATTGGATTTAATCTTAACCACCGGTGGCACCGGATTTTCCCAACGGGATATTACGCCTGAAGCAACCTTGGCTGTTGCTGACCGCCTGGTTCCGGGGATTGCCGAAGTTATGCGGGCGCAAAGCCTGAAAGTGACACCTATGTCCATGTTAAGCCGAGCAGTTGCTGTTTTGCGCAAGCGGACCTTAATTATCAATTTACCGGGAAGTCCCAAGGCAGTACGGGAGTGTTGGGCTGCTATTGCCCCGGCCTTGCCTCATGGCATCCAAATCCTGAAAGGTGAAGCTTCTGATTGTGCCGGTGATCGGCCGGAACGGGAGCAAACGGAATGAAAAAAGCAGCCCGGCTACTGGATAGTTTTCACAGTCTGCCGCTCCTTGTTCAATAAATTCTATCTGGCTTACCGGATTTCTAAGGTATTCGCTGCAGGGCTGGATGAGTCCGGACGGTATTTTGGAGTTGTTGGAGAAAGATATTGAGGCGGCCAATTCTTCCCTGAAAGAATAGTCTTATGACCTTTTACGGGACAAGGATGGGCTGAATCTCCGGGAGTATCAGATCAGGGCTATTGAAGCCGCGGAAAAGGCCATTATGGCCGGACAGCCTACAGCACTTCTTTCTATGGCTACCGGCACAGGCAAGACACGGACGCTTTGGTTTGGTCTTGAAAGGCAAGTGTAAAAAGTGCGGGAAAATAGTCGCAGGTTTGTTGAGGATTAGATACTTGTCATTTAATCAGGAGTAGCAGAGTGAGTCGCTCTGCAGTAAAAAACAGGATGGCAGTGAGGAATGCATAATGTCTGATTATATATTGACCCATACTAAAATTAAATTTTATCCCTTAAAGCCGGTCAGGGAAAATATCAATATAGTCGATATTGCCCACTCGCTATCCCTGATGACCAGGGCAAACGGACACTGCCTGCATTTCTACTCGATAGCCCAGCACTCCATTAATTGCTATAAGGAAGCCAAAATCCGGGGATATTCCCCAAGGGTGCAGCTCGCTTGTCTTTTGCATGATGCCAGTGAAAGTTATATTTCCGATTTGACCAGGCCGGTCAAACGTAATCTGCCTGCTTATTTTGCTATTGAGGAAAAACTGCAAGCAGTTATTTATGAATGGTTTGGCTTAGGTGACTTATCGGAGCAGGAACAGCAATTGATCGATGATGTGGATGATACCTTGCTTCATTATGAATTTGAAACATTGATGGATTTTCCTATATTTGAGGTCCCGCCATATCAGGCAATGGAACATGATTTCTCCCAAAGAGATTTTGCCGGTGTGGAAAACGAGTACATGGCGATTTTTGAGCAAATCAGATGTAAAAATGGATATTTCAGAGATCAGGAACTCGATAATTGTCAGGCAAACTGAATCACAATCTTCTGCCGTAATCGGGGCAATAACTAAAGCCTGATACAACTTGGGCTTTGCAATTGTTCTTGAACAATATTTCATTGAATCATGAATCATTGACAAAGTAGGTCTTTGAAGGTAATATGCTCACAAACCAGTAATTATGGAAAACATAGCAGCATAGTTTTGTCTGTTTTCGTGGGTAAAGGGAGAGTGACAGGTAAGAAATGACTAAAGAGTACAATAATAAAATTAAGCAGCTTGTCGGTGAAATCTCTTTAAGCTATGAGCAGGAGCAGCATCTTGTTCCTCATGAATTGGGGCCGCTTCCCAACCGGGATGCGATAATCGAGATTACAGGGAAACTAAGACAGCTCTTATTTCCTGGCTATTTCGGCAAAAAGAATTTTGAAGAGGAAATAAAAGAATATCATGTCGGAGCACTGGTGACAGATATTTTCACAGCCTTAAGTGAACAAATTGCTTTTGCGCTGAAGTATGACCCTAACCGGCAGGAAAATTACAGCAGTGATGAGATATGTGAAAAGGCTCAGCAGATCAGTCTTATGCTCTTAAACAGAATATCAAAAATCAGAGAATACCTGGCGACAGATGTGCAAGCTGCTTTTGATGGGGATCCGGCAGCAACCAGCCTGGATGAAATTATTTTTTCATATCCGGGCATTTTTGCTATAAGTATCCACCGCTTAGCTCATGAGCTTCATCAGCTGGAGGTGCCCTTGATACCGAGAATAATCAGTGAATATGCTCATAATATTACTGGAATTGATATTCATCCGGGTGCCAAAATAGGAAAATACTTCTTAATTGATCATGGTACCGGGGTAGTCATTGGAGAGACAAGCGTTATCGGCAATTATGTTAAAATATATCAAGGTGTGACCTTGGGTGCTTTATCAACCAGAGGGGGCCAGACACTGAGAGGAGTTAAGAGACATCCAACGCTTGAAGATGAAGTGACAGTCTATTCTGGTGCCTCGATCTTTGGGGGAGAAACAATTATCGGCAGATCAGCGACTATTGGCAGTAATGCATTTATCACGAAGTCGGTACCGGGCGGTACCAGTGTGAGCATTAAAAATCCTGAACTATCCTTTAAAAACAAGGTGTCCCAGGAATTAATATTGGAGTAGATCATATAATCAGGAGAACCCGCTGCATATGCGGGTTCTTTTGATCTAGAAGTGTTGATAAATGCTTGTAAGAGTATCCAGAATTCATTATATAACAGAGCAGACAAGAGCTACTGCAGATATTCCGGCGGTATTGACTGAATCGGAATTGCCAGGGCCCTGGGCTCTTCTTTGTTATTGATCTTGATATTGGCGCTGGCAAAGATAACTCCGACCACCTGCATTTGGCTGTTTATTACCGGACTGCCGCTGTTTCCGGGATTAATTGTGATAGCTATATCGAAGACCAGTAACTGGTCTTCACTCATTTTATGATATTGACCGGCCTGACCTCTCTGGGCTATGTAGTCATAACCCAGAGGATTGCCGATTATGGTCAGGGTGTCTCCTTCCTGAACCGAGTCATTTCTATTCAGAGCTAGAGCGGGCAGATCATTGGCCTCAAGCTGAATTACGGCAATATCCATAGCAGGAACGACTTCATATTGAACAGAGGAGTATTCTCTGCCATCTTCGAAGCGGACAGTGATCTTGCTGGCATTCGCCACAATATGTTGATTGGTAATGATCTTGCCTGTGGGGGAGATATTAAATCCTGTGCCCCGGTAAACCCTGGCAGCTGAAAATTCATCCTTAACAACCGCCTCAATGCTTACCACCGCCGGTTTGCAGCGCCGCACGATTTCATCAGTCGTTAAGACTTTATTTTGATCAATGAATTTCAGTTGATCAGAAAAGAGATAAGGAAAATTGGGCAAAGAAATTGCTGTAAAGGCCAATAGAATCAAAAGGGCAACTATTTTCAGCAGACAACCTGATTTTCTTCGGCCTACCTCTTTGTTTTCAGATTGGTCTTCTTCGACTTCATATTCCCTCAATTCGTCATCGGTCATTGCTTATTCCTCAACCTCAAATCCCTGCAAGCTTTGCGATCAGCCTGCCTGCCCTGTTGGTCATCATTTGATAAAGGTGTTTTCGTCCAGTTCCTGAAATGCTGTCTTGAGCTCTTCTTTAGTATTCATTACGATAGGTCCGCCCCAGGCAATAGGCTCTCTTAATGGTTTGCCCAGGAAGAGCAGGAATCTCAATTCCTTATTCGCCGCTTTCACCCGGAAAGTATCGCCTTCATTAAATAAGACCGCATGTTTCTTAGCTACATACTGCTCACTTTGGGGATCAAAACTGCCTTCCCCCTGAAGAATATAGATGAACAGGGTAGAGTCATTTTCAGTTTCAAAAGACCATTCTCCGTTGGCTTTTACTTCTACGTCCAAATAAAGGACCTTGATATAATCTCCTTCCATGGCACCGATTCTACCATGATATTTACCGGCTATGATATGGATTTTCGAGTTACCCTCCTCAATAACCGGGATATTTTCTTTGCGGATATCCCGATACTTAGGGGCTGTCATTTTAGCTTTTGCCGGCAAATTAAGCCATAACTGAACTCCCAGCATCCGGTCGGCGGGTTGGGGCATCTCTTGATGAATGATACCGGATCCAGCCGTCATCCATTGGCATTGTCCGTCCAATATGCTCCCTTTATTACCCAGGCTGTCTCTGTGCTCGATGTTTCCTTTTATCAGGTAAGTAATCGTTTCAATTCCCCGATGAGGATGCCAGGGAAAGCCTTGGATATAATCTTTGGGATCAAGAGAATCGAAAGCATCCAGCATCAGAAACGGGTCAAAATCTTGTGTGTCATTACGCCCAATAACCCTGACCAGTTTTACCCCGGCTCCGTCTATTGCGGAAGTCCCTGTAACAATCTTGCGCACAGTCCGAATCTTGCTCATAACATTCCAACCTCCCCTTACTAT
>DATMYJ010000223.1:0-6042 GCA_035561015.1 Desulfitobacteriaceae bacterium
GTAGCTTATTTCATATCCCATTGCTGATCATGGTTAAGGCAAGTGCTCCGGACCAAAGGAATCAGGCAGCAAGTGAGCCAGGTCGGTCACTTTGGTTGCTCCCTGTCCGTTAACCAGTATCACAGAACAATTTCGGGCAAATTCACGCATAACCTGACGGCAGGCCCCGCAAGGTGCCGGAAAATCCTCTTGTGGGATAAAAATAGCCATACTGACCAGGCAGCGTTCTCCTTGAGCTGCAGCCTGAAAAATGGCATTGCGTTCTGCGCAAATCGTCAAGCCATAACTGGCATTTTCAACATTGCATCCGCTATAAATCTTGCCGGAGGAAAAACAAACAGCCGCACCTACCGGGTAATGGGAATAAGGCACATAAGCCTGGTCGGCAGCTTGTCTGGCCTGGCTGATAAGTTCTTGTCTGATTTGCTTATCATTGACCCTGGAAATATCTACCCCTCCAATCAAAATCATTATTCCGCCCAAAATTATTGTTCATTAGCGAATCGAGTCTGGCATACCGTTAAAAGATAAAGCAGAAAAAACGGCTCGCTCAGAATAAGTATTCCAGCATATATGTCAAGAAATGCCACAGGGGCTGATAAAAAAGCATTACTCCGACAACCACAGCCTGCAAAGCCGCAATCAAGACGGCCCCAGCTGCCACATCTTTAGCAATACCTGCCAGAGGATGGAAGTGCGGTTCCACTAAATTAACAACTATCTCAATTGCCGTATTAAGCACCTCAGCCACAAATACACATCCCAGGGTCAAAAGCAGAAGCAGCCATTCCCAGCGGACAAGGCTGCTTGCCCAAGCACACATTAACACCACGGCAGCCGCAAAACCATGAAAGCGCATATTAGACTGGGTTTTCCAGGTATATTTCAGACCATGCCAGGCTAGCTTGACACTGCGCCCAAAATCTTTAAATGCATTCCCCAACCACACACCTACTTTCGTGGCAATCCCAATAGTTTAAGCACTATTTCTTCTTTTTGACGCATAACTATTTTTTCTTCTTCTGTTTCATGATCATAACCTAATAAGTGCAGAGTGCCGTGTACTGCCAAATAAAGCAGTTCCCGTTCAAAAGAATGACCATATTCCGCCGCCTGAGAACGAGCTCTGTCTGTGGAAATTACAATATCACCCAAAACGTTATCCTGATAACCACAAATCTGAGGGCTCTGGGGATCAGTTTCCTCTAAAGCAAATGATAAAACATCGGTAGGATGGTCAACACCACGATAATCCCGGTTAAGCTCATGGATGCGGCCATCGGTCACCAGGGACAAACTGACTTCAGCCTGGGAAGTTCTGCCGTGCTGATTCAAGACAATGTTTAAACCCTTTTCCAGCATTATTTGCAGTCTCTGACGTTCTGCCGGACAAATAGATCCTTCTTCCCAATTAATATCCAACTCTAACAACCAAGATCATCCTCCCTTATCTTTAGTCTCAGGATTCTCAATCGCCGACCTGTCTTGTTCTTCCTGAGCAAGTACTTTGTCTTCCGGTGTTTTCTTATTAGATGCACTGTTTTTAGAGACGTTTTCCTGCCCGTTGGTCCGATTAACCGGCAGCTCCGGATATTCCACCCGGGAATGAAAAATTCCGCTTAAGACCGTTACAAAAGCCATAGCAATACGATCCAAATCCCGAAGAGTCAGATCACATTTATCAAGCTGCCCGTCATTTAATTTATCTTTAATAACTTTACGGACAAAACCTTCAATTATTCCGGGAGCAGGTTTTTGCAAAGAACGTATCGCAGCCTCAACACTGTCTGCCAGGCAAACCAAGGCTGCTTCTTTACTTTGAGGCCGGGGGGCTTCATAATGAAAAGCCTCTTCCGGAATTTCCTCATTTTCTTCTCTGGCCTTGTGATAGAAAAAGCCTACCAGACCGTCACCGTGATGTTGACTGATAATATCCTGAATTGGTTTTGGCAATTTATATTCCCGGGCTAATTCCAGACCATCTTTAACATGAGAAGTGATAATCAAAGCACTAAGTGTTGGAGCTATCTTGTCGTGGGGGTTATCCTGAGAAATCTGATTTTCAATAAAGAAATAAGGACGCTTTAGTTTGCCTATATCATGATACATTGAACCTACGCGCACCAGAGTGGCATCAGCATGAACAGACTCAGCTGCCGCCACAGCTAAATTACCAACCAGAATACTATGATGGTAAGTCCCCGGGGCTTCCATCAGCAGACGCTTAAGCAGCGGCAGATTAGGATTGGATAATTCCAAGAGACGCACAGTCGATGTAATATCGAAGACTGATTCGAACCAATGAAGGGTACCCACCGTAAAAACAGATGAAAAAAGACCGTTAACACTGCCTAAGGCTATCCCTACAGACCAGACAACAGGTCTCATCCCGGTCATTAAGGCCAAGCCGCTGATAACGATGATATTGCCTGCCGCCACGAAGACACCTGCTCTGGTCACATCGGAACGCTGACTAAGCCAGGATACACTATACACTCCCACAATTCCCCCGAATAAGGCTACTAAGCTAGCCTGTCTACCCACAGTATTGGCAAAATCAGGATCAACCAGCACCCCGGTAAATACTGCCAGAATAACTGCTACAATTAAGGCTAACTCTACATCAACCAGAATTGCTACTGTCATTGTAGCCCAAGCTACAGGGATGAGCATTCCTGCCAGATTATTGAACTCAGCCCCGCCCAGATTAACAGCAACAATACCCTTGCTCAGAATCAAAACAAAGGTGATGGTCAAACCAACCAAAATAAGTTTATCAGCCAATAAGGGTCTGTCCCGCCTGAAACGAAAAACATACAAGAGTACTGAAACCATACCGCAGAAGACAATCAGAGCAATCCCGGCAGTTATCCGCCAAGGGGAACGGTTATCTGCCAATCCATAAGCTGTTAATACCTGGTATATGGTTTCATCAACAATTTCTCCCGGACCTACGATCTTCTGATTGATTTTATAACGCTGAACTTCCAGCTTAACTGCTGAACGGGCAATATTGCGTTGTTTTTCTGTTGCTAACTCATCGACAATCAGCGTAGGCTGGTTGATCCTGGCCTCTGTGAAGGTTTGAATAAATAAACTCATATACTGCGGCAGGATCGAATGATTGAGTTCCTGTTTTATGCGTTCTCGCAGAGCGGCGACCTCAGCCTCCGAACGGGCTCCTGTACCGACATCCCGGACATTGCTAATGATGATTCCGTTGGCTGTTTGCTGATATTTATCCAGCTCTTCGTGACTGAGCTTAACCAAAGAGGTCAAATCAGGATCTGATAAAGAGGCGAAAAGCGGCGTCTGCTTTAATTGACTGATTTTCATGCGTTCCTCGGCCCCAGAAGTAATCAGATCATGTAAAATCAGAAAAGATTCATCAAGATCCCGGGCCAAACCCACCAGAAAGTCATCATCAGCCTTATAGACAAGAGGCGTATCTCTGGCAGCCGCCTCCTGATCTTTTTTGTATTTCTCCAGATCTTCTATATCCTTGTCCCAAGGAGCTACGATCAATTGCGGACTTGGTTCATTTAAAGAAATATGCAATTTGGATACAAAAAGACTGGAGGACAATAAGCTTGTGAACAAGAGAAAATACACCACTCCAGCCAAACCCCTTTGCCATGTGGTGTTCCTCAGCTTCACTGCTATTACTTCAGCCCATAACTTTCTAAGTCGCAAAATTATCCACCTTTATCAGTCCGCTTCCTGTTCCCGTTCGGCATAGGCTTGCACTATTTTTTGCACAAGCGGATTACGGACAACATCTGTCGCAGTAAAATAGTGAAAAATAATATCCGGGACTCCCTTCAGAATCCGCTGCACATCAATCAGACCCGAATAATGGCCCCGAGGTAAGTCCACCTGGGTAACATCTCCGGTGACAACCGCCTGCGAACCATAGCCCAGACGGGTCAAAAACATTTTCATCTGTTCAGGAGTGGTATTTTGGGCTTCATCCAAAATCATAAAAGAGTCATCCAGGGTTCTGCCGCGCATATAGGCCAGCGGAGCAATTTCAATCATCCCTTTTTCCTGGTAGCGCTGGGTTGTTTCCGGGCCAAGCAAATCAAACAGGGCATCGTAAAGAGGCCGAAGATAAGGATCCACTTTTTCCTGAAGATCCCCCGGCAGAAATCCCAATTTCTCCCCGGCTTCCACTGCCGGTCTGGTCAAGACAATGCGATTAACTTTTTTGGTTCTCAAAGCCAGGATAGCCTTGACCACAGCCAGATAGGTTTTGCCTGTACCGGCCGGTCCGATACCAAAAACAATGGTATTGTCCCGCAGAGCCTGCAGATAGGCAGCCTGTCCGACAGTTTTAGCTTTGATTGGCCGGCCGTAGTGACTCGTGATGATCACCTTGGAAAGAGCCTCAGCTATTCCCTGCTGCTGGCCTTCAGCAGCCTGAGCAGCAATATAAGCAACATCAGCAGGTGTTAAACTATGTCCCCTGCGCACCATAGCCAACAATTCGTTCACAGCATTGCGGATACGCTCCACTTCTTCATCCGATCCTATGATAGTCATATCTTCCCCGCGCACGATACATTTACCGCCCAGACGCTCTTCCAGAATGCGTAAATGCTCATCTTCCAATCCCAGCAAGTTCATGACCTCGGTGGAGTTTCCCAACACTATCTTTGACTGCAAATTTTCGCCCCCATTAAGGATTTATTCGTTAAATGACTGTTATTCAGAATTACATCTATAAAGTTCGACAGGAAAACGCCAATTCCTCCAGGATTAGCAGTGTAAACCGCAGTTTCCTGATTTTGCCGAAAACCTGTTAAAAAAAGATTCAGTCACTGATGAAGCAACTGAATCTTTTCTTTTAGCGGTAAAGTATTTAACTGGTAACTTTTGAACCAAGAAGTTCGCGTACAATTTGGTTAACCAATTTGCCGTCGGCACGACCCTTTGTTTTGGGAGTCAAAGCCCCCATCACTTTTCCCAGGTCTTTTGGCCCTTGTGCTCCGACTGCTGTTATTACTTCCCGGACCAGTTGGCGAATCTCCCCTTCAGAAAGCTGTTGAGGAAGGTAATCCATTAAGATAGAAATCTCCTCTTCCAAGCTTTTGACTGATTCAGGACGATTTGCCTTTTTAAACTCTTCTGCGGAATCCCGCAGCTTCTTCAGTTCGCGAGCCAAAACTTCAATAGTTTGCTCGTCATTTAACTCTTGTTTTTTTTCTATTTCAGCATTCTTTATTGCAGCCCTAGCCATACGAACGACGGAAAGTCTTGCCTTCCCCTCCTCTTTGGCCTTCATGGCAACCTTCATATCCTCAACAAGGCGATCTTTCAGGGTCAATTGCATGCAACTCCTTACTTGAACTTGCGTTTACGAGCAGCTTCGGATTTTTTCTTTTTTCTGACACTGGGCTTTTCGTAATGCTCATGCTTACGAGCCTCAGACAAAACTCCCGAACGCTGACAGGTACGCTTGAACCGGCGGAGTGCGCTATCTAGGGATTCGTTTTTTCCAACTTTGATTTCACTCATTATTATCCCTCCCTCCACTGGATCATCAAAAGGGCACTTAATTGATTATACTGGATGAAGCTGGGCACGTCAAGTTCAGACTGCACCAGGATAACTCCCTGTAAAGCCGAATAATTTCCTTTCCCCTAGGCAAAATCAGGCAAGATATGTCCTCCCAGGACGTGAAAATGCAAATGGTCTACTATTTGCCCGGCATCGACACCATTGTTTACTACTACTCGGTAGCCGGATTCAGCAATCCCCTGCTCAACAGCCATTTTCTGAGCAACAGTAATTATATGTCCCAATAAACTCTCGTCTGCAGGAACAGCGGTATTCAGATCTTGATAATGCTTTTTGGGAATAATCAACAAATGAACAGGAGCCATGGGATTAATATCTTTGAAAGCCAGCACATCCTTGTCTTCATAAACAATTTGAGCTGGAATCTCTTTGGCAACTATTTTACAGAATATGCACTCAGCCATTTCTCTGCACACCCTTCCCTTTAATCCTTACCTAAGCTTTACAAATACTGTCTGACTT
>DATMYJ010000224.1:0-2300 GCA_035561015.1 Desulfitobacteriaceae bacterium
ACATTTATTCCGGTCAGATAACTTTTCTCTCAGATCGCATGCTATATAAACAAGGAGGATGGACTAGTATGATTCTCTCAGGAAAAGAAATAAAGAAGCAGCTCGGAAAATCGATTTTTATCGAGCCTTTCAACGACAGTCAGCTTAATTGCAATAGTTACAACCTTACCCTGCATAACGAATTGCTGGTCTACACAGAGACGGTTCTCGATATGAAAAAAAAGAATTCAGTCCAAGCCTTACTGATTCCTTCAGAAGGCTTGATCCTGCAGCCAGGTATTCTCTATCTGGGCAGAACAAACGAATATACCAGAACGGAGAGTTATGTGCCCATGCTGGAGGGCCGATCTTCGATTGGCCGTTTGGGCCTCTATATTCATGTAACCGCCGGGTTTGGGGACGTAGGATTTGCCGGTTACTGGACACTGGAAATGCATTGCATCCATCCCATTCGGATCTATGCCGGAGTAGAGATCTGCCAAATTTTCTATCATACCATCCAGGGAGAATATGACAAATATACCTCTGCCAAATATCAGAATAACCAGGGAATCCAGGCCAGCAAGCTCTACCTGGATTTTGACAAACAGTAATCAAATATTTCGTCGGGGAAAAATCTTGAAGGCCAGGCTGAGAAAAAACCAATATGAACAGCCATATAGACTAACATCCACTCGCTGGGTTCATCATTAGTTCAGCGAACCTTTTTTCTAGAGCAGCTCCTGACAGGCATTTTCGATTCTTCGTAATCCCAGCACTAAAAGAGCGCGGGGACAGGCTATGTTTATCCTCTCGAAGCCATTCCCGTTCTGCCCAAAAACAGAGCCGTCATTCAAAGCAACCCTGGCTCTGTTCAGCAAAAATTCCTTCAGGGCAGCCGGTTCAAGCCCCAAATCCCGGCAATCCAGCCAGGCCAGATAGGTCCCCTGGGGTTTTATCAGCTTGATGCGGGGAATTTCCCTGGCAATAAATTCACTTAAACAGTTTAGATTATCCTCCAAATAGCCCAGAAGCTGTTCCAGCCACTCTTCCCCCTGGCTGTAGGCTGCTTCCTGAGCAGTTATTGCAAAAGCATTGGGGCTATGGATCTGATTAAGCTCCAAAATACTTCGGAATTTTTTGCGCAGAACAGGGTTGGCGATGATAATATTGGATATCTGCAAACCTGCCAGATTAAAAGTTTTGCTGGGCGAGGTACAGACAACAGTATTTTGGGCAAGTTCTGCCGAAAGGGCAGCCACTGGTATATGCTTATACCCCGGAAAAATTATATCCGAATGAATTTCGTCAGCCACGATGATAATGTTATTTTTAAGACAAATTTTGCCCAGAGCCATTAGTTCTTCTTTATCCCAAACTCTGCCCACAGGATTGTGAGGGTTGCAGAGAAAAAAAAGCTTAACCCTGGTATCGAGCTGTCTCTCCAAATCAGCCAGATCCATCACATATTGTTCCCCGGCTAATTGCAAGGGATTATTCAGGATTTCGCAGCCATTATTTTTGATAACCCGAAAAAAGGGATGATAGACCGGCTCCTGAACAACAACCCTGTCACCAGGATTGGTAAAGGCTTTGACCAGCCAGTGCAGAGCCGGAACAACCCCGGGGCAAAAAATAATCCACTCCTTCTCGATCTTCCAGTTATGGCGTTTTTCCATCCAAGTGATGAATGAGTCATAATGGCGCTCACCGCCCCGGGAATATCCGAAAATGCCATGTCTTGCTCTCCTGATAAGAGCCTCGATCACCGGCTGAGGTGCCGCAAAATCCATATCGGCAACCCACATCGGCAAAACATCTTCAGCGCCAAAATATTCCTTGTTGAAATTCCACTTCACTGAATCGGTGTTTTCCCGGTTTATAATCTGGTCAAAATCATAGTTCATCCTCTGCTCCTTCCTCTCTTTTTGGCATCTTGAAAAGATATTTTCCTTCATTAATTGTGTCTCCTGAAAAGGCTGCAGCGTCAGGTTTCTTCTCTATTGTTCTATTTTACTACAAACAGAGCTTGTTTTCTCCTGATACTGCTGCCTTGCGCCATTACTGAATGAATGTTAAGGCAGAGCAGCGTTAAACAAGCGAAGTTCCTGTAGTGAAGAGGCGTGCTGCGGGTTCACCTGCTGTATGCTCTCAGGGTTTGGGCAGGCCCCCGGAAGGAACGAGCGCGTTGCCGCGGCGCCGTGTGAATGAGGTAAGGCGCCAGGTAATTATCTCTCAATTAAAAAGAGGGATGTCCCTTGAACAATTTTTTGTTCGTACTTCTGGGACATCCCCTTTATATTATCTTTGCAGGTATATGT
>DATMYJ010000225.1:0-28544 GCA_035561015.1 Desulfitobacteriaceae bacterium
GTATTTTTACTTTACAATGAGTTTAAACGATTATTAATGCCTTGTCAAGTTTTGTTCTTATCTCAGTTATTGGAATACTCGACTTTAACCGGTGTCTGACTGCTCAGCTCAGCAGCTATACTTTTAGCTCTGGTCTCGACCTCATAACAGATCTTCTGCTCATCCAAGGTAAGAAGATTTCTTTCTTCCATAATAATTTTGCCATTGACAATTACAGTCCGGACATCGCCGGCATGAGCTGAGTAAACTAAATGACCAGGGATAGAAAAACGGGGATAAAAATGCGGCTGATCCAGATTGATACTGATCAAATCGGCCTTATAACCCGGAAGAAGCTGGCCGACCTTATCCAATCCCAATACTTTAGCTCCGCCGGCTGTGGCCATTTCCAAAACCTGATAAGCCGGAAGTGCTGTACTCTCAACCTGCAGCTTTTGCAGCAGCGAGGCAGTACGCATTTCCCCGAACATATCCATATTATTATTGCTGGAAACACCGTCAGTACCCAAACCGACTGTAACTCCCTGAGCTAATAAAGCCGAAACCGGGGCTATCCCACAATTCAGCTTCATGTTACTTTCCGGATTGTGACTTACACAAACATTTTTGCGGGCCATTATTTCCATGTCTTCCGGAGTTAAATGAACACAATGGGCTGCTGCTACATGTCTGTCAAAAAGCCCCAGACTATCCAGCCACTGAACAGGTGTCAAACCCAACTTTTGCTGGATATTATTCACTTCATCTCTGGTTTCGGCCACATGAATATTAATACCCACGCCATAACGATCGGCCTCCGCTTTCACCTGTTGCAGAAACTCTCCGGAACAGGTATAGGGGGCATGGGGCCCAAACATCACCGTGATCCTCTTGTCTCCAAGCTGATGATAGTTCTTAATCAGTTCAATATTCTCCTGGAGGGCTTTCTGGCCATTAGGAGCATTGCCGATCATCCCCCGCGCCAGGACTGCCCTGGTCCCAGCTCCCAGCACAGCCTCGGCAACCTGCTCCATAAACATGTACATATCCAGCATTGCCGTCGTTCCTGATCGAATCATTTCGCAAAGGCCCAGAGCTGTTCCCCAGTAAATATCCTGAGCAGACATTTTATTTTCAAATGGCCAGATCTTTGTCTCCAACCAGGGCATCAAGGGCAGGTCATCAGCATAACTCCGCAGTAAAGTCATAGCAGCATGGGTATGGGAGTTAATAAGACCCGGTAAAAAAACATCATTTGGGTAAGCCAAAATCCGGTCAGGAACAAATCCAGCCGGAGCAGAACCTCTCTCGCCAATTGTAAGAATATTTTCGCCGTCCAGGGCAATTTCACCTTCAGGGTAAAAATCATCAGGTCCGGTCATAGGTAAGACCATAGCCCTTATCAATATTTTTGCCATATCTGAAGTTTCAGACCTCCTTCCCAGCACTGCCTTGTCCGTAGTTTTCCAAATATCCCTTTCTCATCTGTTCCATATCTTCGCTGCTTAAAGATACCGGGGTTCCCAGCATACGAGAAAAGGCGTGGATCTGAGCGGTTTTTTCTGTTATCTGACAGACCTTTAAGGCTTCCGCCAAGCCCTGCCCCACTCCCACTACACCATGATTAGCCAAAAGCACGGCATTTTTTGCAGCCAAAGCAAGAGCAACGGCTTCAGCCAATTCCTGTGTCCCTGTCAAATGATAAGGCGCTACTTCCACTGCTCCGCCAATAATTTGAACCATATCCTCAACTATACCGGGAATGGCTAACCGGGCCACAGCATGGGCGCTGGCATAAACTGAATGGGTATGTATGATAGCTGCAATATCCGGACGCCGGGAATAGGTATGTAAGTGCATCAGAAATTCCGTTGAGGGCTTACGGAAACCTTTCATAATCTGACCTTGGCTGTTGATCAGCACCAGATCTTTTGTTTTCAGGGAAGAATAATCAATGCCGCTGGGTGTGATCCAGAATCCGGAGCGCCCGGCATCCCAAGCTGAGATATTTCCCAAGGTCCCCACAACCAAACCGCTGGCCGCCAGATTTTGGCCAATATTGATTATTTCTCTCTTCAATCTCATAATCTGACCAGCATTTTAAGCAGATTCACAGCATAAGGCTGGCCAATAATCCCATTTTCCGTAATAATTCCGGTAATATATTTGGCTGGTGTGACGTCAAAAGCCGGATTATAAACATCAACTTCGGAGGGAGCAATCTGGACTCCGCCTATTTCCCGTATTTCCCTGGCAGGACGCTGTTCAATAGGGATCTCCAGGCCGCTGCGCATCTTTAAATCTATGGTGGAGGTTGGAGCCGCAACATAGAAGGGAATTCCGTGAGCCTGGGCCAAAACCGCCAAAGAGTATGTACCGATCTTATTGGCAGTATCCCCGTTAGCAGCTATACGGTCTGCCCCTACTATTACCAGGTCAATTTTATCCAAGTGCATTAACCAGCCGGCCATATTATCGGCAATTAAAGTCACAGGGATACCATCCTGCAAAAGTTCCCAGGAAGTTAGGCGGGCACCTTGCAAAAGCGGCCGGGTCTCATCAGCATAAACATGAATCGTTTTTCCGGCAGTAAAGGCCGTACGGATGACTCCCAGAGCTGTGCCATACTCTACAGTAGCCAATGCACCGGCGTTACAATGGGTCAGAATGCTTGCTTTATCCGGAACAACCGTATTGCCGTATTCTCCGATAAGCCTGTTCATCCTGCGGTCATCCTCAGCAATAGAATTGGCTTCATCGACAAGAGCCACACAGATCAGAGACAGATCTTCCGCCTCACGCATTTCCCGCAAACGATCTTCCATACGCCGCAAGGCCCAGAAAAGATTAACGGCCGTGGGGCGTGTTGCTTCTAAGCGGGCTTGAACATTTTCCAGATGGGTAAAGAAGTCTTCCTGGGAGCCTTGAAATTCCAAAGCTCCCAGAGCATAGCCGTAAGCAGCAACAGCTCCTATAGCCGGCGCCCCTCTTACCACCATATTCTCAATCAATTCCGCAACTTCCAGATAAGACTTTACTTCGCAGTATACTTCTTCTAAAGGTAATTTAGTCTGATCTAAAACCCGCAAAGAACGTCCTAACCATTCAATTGTCTTCACATCCAAACCGCCTTTCTAAAACTTACCAAGCTCTACATTGGCTAAGGGGCATGTACAATTCTGTTCTGGTGTCAACATCCTCATCGTCTTCTCGATCAGCTCAAAAACTGATTGCTCGCTTTGCCGGATTCTTTCCACTACCTCAGCATGGGTCAGTCGGCAAGAGGCAATGCCCGCTGCCTCATTGGTAACTATGCCAATAGCAGCATAACAGATACCAAGTTCCCTAGCCAAAACAACTTCCGGCACGCTTGTCATGCCAACCACTTCCCCGCCCAGTTTCTGAAACATTCTGATTTCCGCCGGAGTCTCAAAACGCGGTCCCTCAGTACAGACATATGTCGCTCCGTTCTTGAGGTTCAGGTCAAGCTCCCGGCCTGCCTGCAGGATTACCTGCCGCAACTGACTGCAATAGGGATCAGTCAAATCCACATGCAGAACACCCTGATCCCCACCCTCATAAAAAGTCGAGGGTCTGCTTTTGGTGAAATCAAGAAATTGATCAATCAAAACCAGATCTTGCAACTTAAAATTCAGGGATAAAGATCCCATGGCCGCTGTGGCCAGGATCTTCCTGACGCCCAGTTCTCTTAATGCCCAAAGATTGGCCCTGTAGTTGATCAGATGGGGCGGGAAAACATGATTATAGCCATGACGGTTCATAAATACAACATCCAGTGGGCCCAGATAACCCTTCACAACCTGAGCACTGCCATAAGGAGTTTCCAGAGTTATCATCTGCTTGTCAGAAAAAGGCAGCGATTCTAAACCCGTCCCCCCGATAAGTGCAAAATCGCTCAAGTCGTTCCCTCCTCAGGGCGATTAAAAAGAGCTGCGGCAAAATCCCGGGGTACAAAAGGTCGTAAATCATCCATACCTTCGCCGATGCCAATCCATTTGACCGGGATTTTGGTTTCCCCTTGTATTCCCAGCACTACACCCCCTTTGGCAGTGCCGTCAAGTTTAGTTAAAACTATCCCGGTAACGTCGGCAACTTCTTTAAAGAGCTTAGCCTGCTGTAAGGCATTTTGGCCGGTAGTAGCATCTAAAACCAGCAGGACTTCGTGGGGCGCTCCCGGAATTTCTTTTTCAATAACTCTTCTCACCTTACGCAATTCTTCCATCAGATTTACTTTATTGTGCAGGCGCCCTGCCGTATCGATCAGAACAACATCAATTCCGCGAGATCTGGCAGCATTGACAGCATCATAGGCAACAGCAGCAGGATCGGCCCCTTCTTTTTGTTTGATTACCTCAGCACCGGCCCGCTGCCCCCAGATTTCCAGCTGATCAATAGCCGCAGCCCGAAATGTGTCAGCAGCAGCCAAAATAACCCGTTTACCGTCCTGTTTTAGTCTGCCGGCTAATTTCCCTATTGTTGTGGTTTTACCAACACCATTGACCCCAACCACCAGAAAAACACTGGGGCCGGCAGACGAGAATGACAACGGTTTTTCTTCCCCCAACAAGGAGATTATTTTTTCCATAAGTATCCCGGTTAACTGGTCGGCCTCAGATATTTTCCGGACTTTAACTTCCTGACGCAGCTGGTCAACCAACTCCATAGAGGTGTTAAAACCTACATCAGCACCGATTAAAACTTCCTCCAACTGCTCATATAATTCTTCGTCTATTTTTCTGCGCCCAGTCAGCAGTTCTTCGACACGTTCCACCAGATTCTGGCGAGTCTTGCTTAAACCCGCTTTAAGTTGCGAAAAAAAGCCTGCCACCTTATATTCTCTCCTTTTACTTCTATTTCGTCATTTTATCACAAACAAACCCACCAGCTCAATTCCTAATTGGCACTTCCTGCTTATCCATGGCAAATTGAAACCAGGAACTCGGAATCAGGCCTCATCATCCAGGCGCACTGATAATAATCTGGAGACCCCGGATTCTTCCATGGTTATCCCATAGAGCACATCAGCAGTTTCCATTGTTCCTTTGCGATGCGAAATGATTACAAATTGAGTTAAATCAGCGAGGCGTCTGAGATAACTCGCAAACCGCTGAATGTTGGTATCATCCAGAGAGGCCTCAATTTCATCCAGAATGCAAAACGGACTGGGTTTCACCCGCAATAAAGCAAAAAGCAAGGCGATGGCTGTCAGCGCTCTTTCTCCTCCGGAGAGGAGAGACAAAGTCTGAGGCTTTTTCCAGGGAGGCTGGGCTATTATTTCTACACCCGAGTTCAACAAATCATCAGGCTCAACAAGTCTGAGTTCAGCCTGCCCGCCCACGAACAATTCCCGGAAAACCTCCTGGAAAGATTCATTTACGGCCTTAAATCCTTCCCGAAAGCGCAGACTCATCGTCTTGTCCAACTCAGCAATAAGTTCTCGGAGAGACTGGTTAGCCTCAGCCAGATCCTGATGCTGGGAACTTAGAAAATCGCGTCTTTGCAGCATTTTGGGATACTCTTCAATAGCCGCCTGATTGACCGGACCCAAGTCTTCAAGCTGTTTTTTGATTTCCTGTATTTTAGGCCGCAGCAAGTGTTTATCTGAAAGAGGCAGATAGGCGGATGTTTCCTGCCAGGATAAGGAATATTCTTCCCATAAATGCCTCGTGCCTGTCTCCCATTCCGCCTGCCAGCGCGCCAGGCCTAATTCCAGCACGTGGATTTTTTGTTCTAATGCTTTGGTTGCCGGCCTCTGTCTTTGGGCAATCTGCTCCCAGTCATTTAAAGCAAGAGTCAGGTTTTCCCTTTCCTGGCGCAGCAAGGCCGCAGCCAGCAGGTTCTCCTCCTGCAGCCCTGTCTTTTCTTCAAGATTTTTGAGCAGAATCTCAATCTCCCCATCCAGCCGGGCACAGTCCGCCTGCGCCTTATTATATTCCGTTTTTTTGTGTTCGATTACTTTTTCTTTTTCCTGCCAGGCAAACTTTTCCTGCAACAATATTGCAGAGGATAGTTCATATTCTTGTTCCCATTTTGCTGCCTGTATTTTTGAGCTGGTTAGTCTTTCGCTTTGGGCTTCGATTGCCAGCGCACTTTCTTTAAGCTCGTGTTCCTGCTTGGCAAGTTCGCTGCGAGCAGTGCGGATTTTTTGTTCTATAATTTCCAGCCGCGCGGAAGATATTTTTAGTTTTCCTTCCATTTCCGCCCGCTCGGAAACTACTTCTCTGTATCTGAGATCGCTTAAAGCAGCTTCTTTCTGCCGGCGTTTACTTTCTTTTTCCAGATTTTCGGTACTGATTTTGCAATGCAATAATTTTTCCCTTAATTCTTTTTTTTCTTGCCCCACTCTGGCCAGTTCCTCACTCAGTTCCTGCTTGTCGGCCGCTAAGGCAGCACCTGTAACCTTCAGATCCTGCAGCTGCAGTTCCAGCAGATCCAATTCCTGACGCAGCCGGCCAATTTCCCGGGAACGCCCCAAGAGATTTTCTCCCCGGCGCTGGTAACTCCCCCCGGTCAGGGAACCACCGGGATGAACCTGATCACCCTCCAAAGTCACAATCCGCATGCGATGATGAGTAACAGCCGCTGCTCTGGCAGCCGCCGGCATATCTTTAACGATTATAATTTTTCCTAACAAAAACTCCAGGGCCGGCCGGAAAATATTATCAAAACGTACCAGATCCAGGGCTATTCCCACAAAGCCCGGATCAGCACTGATCTCTGCAGGCATATGCTGCCTGTTGGGCTGAATAACATCAAGGGGGAGAAAAGTAGCCCTCCCCAAGCGCCCGGCTTTCAAAAAGGCAATCGCTTCGTTGGCCTCAGCCATTGTCCGGGCAATAATATTCTGCAAGCTGCCGCCTAAAGAAACCTCCAGCGCCAACTCCAGCTCTTCCTCAACTTCCAGAAGCTCTGCTACTGTACCGTAAAGAGGAGTGCAAGCAGGAATACCCTGTTTTTTAGCCAGCATGATTTCCTTTACACCCCGCTGATACCCTTCCCGGGAATCTTCCAAGGTCCGCAGGGCTTGCCAGCGGGCACCTGCTAAGTCAGCTTTTCTGGACAAAACTCGGAAATTACTGCTGTTTTCCTGTAATAATTTTTCTGTTTGTTCATGCTTGCTCCGCAGAGCAGCTTCTTGCTCCTGCCTGGCTCTGGCCTGTTGCCGGAGAGCAGTCAATTCCAGAGACTGCCTGGCCAGAAGCCTGCTGTTTGCTTCCAGTTCCTGAGCAGTTTGCCGGCACTCTTGTTCCAGGGAAATACCCTGGTTGTTTAAATTGGCAATTGTCTGACCAAAATTATTGATCTCATTGCTGCAATTAGCTTTTTGCGTCAGAATCTCAAAAAGCTCAGTTTTAAGGCCTTCCAGTTGTTTGCTTTCATTAGCCATTCGGGCTAACTTAAGCCTCTGCTCATCTTCAGCCAACTTGCCGGCAGCTTCAGCCAGCCTGCTTTCAAGAACAGCCTGTTTATCTGCCAGGTCTTTGAGCCGGGCGCTCAGAGCTGTCAGTCTTCTATCTTCAGCACTGATTTCCTGAACCAGTTCAGCGCTTCTTTCCTCCAAATAATTTCGGCGTTCCCGGCGGAGACCGAGCTCCTGAGTCAGAGAATTGACAGTTTGTTGGGAAAGCTGAACTTTGTTTTCCTGTTCCTGTAAGTTTTGCTCACAGTGATTTAAAGCAACCTTGTGGTGCAGGCAGTTATTTTCGGCAGCTGCCAATTCACTTACAACCTGGGCTAAACCGCTTTTCAGTTCATTGGCATCCTCCAGACCAACTGCAAGTTTTTTTTGTACCTCAGCCAGATCCCGCACGGCCAGTTGAATTTCCAAACGACGTTTTTCCGCCTCAAGGGCCAGACTTTGTTCAGCAATCTTAGCCTGGGCAGCTAATGGTGAAAGCCCGGTATCTATTTCCCTCAAAATATCTTCAACCCGCTCCAAGTTGTGTTCAGAATCATCTAACCGTTTTAAGGCCTCCTTTTTACGAACCCGAAATTTCGTAATTCCGGCTGCCTCTTCTATAATAAAACGTCTTTCTTCCGTTCTGGAGTTGAGAACTTCATCAACCCTTCCCTGACCAATAATCGAGAATCCCTCTTTACCCGCACCGGTATCCATGAAAAGTTCCTGAATATCCCTGAGCCGACAAGGAACGCGATTAATAAAAAACTGTCCTTCTCCATTACGATAAAGACGCCGAGTGATGGTCACTTCCTGAAATTCCAAAGGGAAAATTCCGGTGATATTATCAAAAACCAGAGAAACTTCAGCCATACCGACCGGACGGCGCTGCAGCGTACCGGTAAAAATAAAATCTTCCATCTTGCTGCCCCGCAGACTCCTGACACTTTGTTCGCCTAAAACCCAACGAACTGCATCAGCAACATTACTTTTACCACTGCCGTTTGGTCCGACAACTATATTTAGGCCCGGGCCCAATTCCAATCTGACCCGGTCAGCAAATGACTTAAAGCCCTGGATTATTATCGACTTCAAAAAAACAGGGAGATTATTGGCTTCAGCCATCTCTCTCCCTCCCCCATTTATCCAATACCTCTTTAGCGGCAAGCTGTTCTGCTTCCTTCTTCGTACGGCCACAGCCCTTAGCCCTCAGCTTTCCGTCCAGAAAAACTCCCGCCGTAAAAAGCTTGCTGTGATCAGGACCCTCTTCCAATAAGATACGATAATTGACTTCACTTTCCTGCCGCTGAGCTTTCTCCTGCAGCATGGTCTTATAGTCGCCATAGTTACCCCGGGCTACTTCCTCTATCACAGGCTTTAATAAATCCAGAACAACCCGGCGGACTGCTTCCAGGCCGTATTGCAGATAGATAGCTCCCATGACAGCTTCCCAGGCATCAGCAAGGATAGAAGGCCGTTCCCTGCCCCCGGACACCTGTTCTCCCCGCCCTAACAAGAGCTCGTTTCCCAACTCTATTTCCTGAGCTATACGAGCCAATGTTGTTTCATTAACCACAGATGCCCGCATCTTGGTAAGCTCCCCTTCAGGACGGTCCGGATAACTCAAATATAAATACTCGGCAACAATAAAATCAAGGACGGCATCTCCCAGAAACTCCAGACGCTGATTGTTTTCCCGTCCTATCTGAGGGTTCTCGAACAAGTAAGAAGGATGGGTCAAGGCAACAGTCAGCAGTTCATTAGGTACTCCACCCAGCTCCAGTCGTTCTGCAAGACGAAATCCGACTTTCTTCTTATGTCCGGAAGGCATGTTTTCCTTCGGCTTTTTATCTGAACTTTTTTTATTCGCTTTAACAGTACTTTTCCGGCGCTGATTCATCACCAAGACTTCTACTCCCTCATTTTCAGGCAAATTCCTGTATGATCAGGGTAGCATTGTGTCCGCCAAAACCGAGATTATTGGATAAAGCTACCTTAACCTGCTGCTTGCGAGCCTCATTGGGGACATAATCTAAATCACACTCAGGATCTGGTTCCTCGTAATTTATCGTCGGAGGTATAATACCCCGTTTAATAGCCAAGGTGCAGATGATTGCTTCTATCGCTCCGGCTGCCCCCATCAGATGACCTGTCATAGATTTGGTGGAACTGACAGGAATATTTTTGGCCCCTTCCCCAAAAACTAATTTAATCGCTGCCGTCTCCAGGGCATCATTGGCCTCGGTACCGGTCCCATGGGCATTGATATAAGAGACATCCTGCGGACTCAGATTAGCGTCCGCCAGAGCTTTGCGCATGGCCGAGGCTGCTCCGACTCCCCCTGGTGCCGGCATTGTAATATGGTAAGCATCCGAGGAACTCCCGTAGCCAACGAGTTCAGCATAAATATGGGCTCCCCGGGCCTGGGCATGTTCCAAAGATTCCAAAACCAAAATCCCGGCCCCTTCACTCATAACAAAACCGCTCCGGCGTTTGTCAAAAGGCCGGCAGGCCTGAGAATATTTTTCTTTTTCAGTCGACATGGCTTTGATGGCGCAGAAACCGGCAAAAGCCAATTCTGTTAAAGGCGCTTCTGTCCCCCCGCTGAGAACAAGATCAGTTTCCCCGCTCTGAATCAGGCGCATAGCTTCACCAACAGCATTGGCTGATGAAGCACAGGCCGTAACTATGGTTAAACTCGGCCCTTTCAGGCCAAAGGTAATAGACAGATAGCCTGCAGCCATATTACTGATCAGGTTAGTGATAAAAAACGGACTGATTCTGTTGGGGCCCTTATTGATTAAAACCTCTTTTTGTTCTTCAAAAGTGATTACCCCGCCGATTCCGCAGCCCATGACCACACCCGCCCGTTCCTGATCTATTTTTTCCAGATCAAGCCCGGCATCCTGAACTGCCATTTTTGCGGCAGCAATGGCCAGCTGTACAAATCTGTCCATCCGCCGGCTCTCCTTTTTATCGATCCATTTCCCGGGATCAAAATCGTTAATCTCGCCGGCTACTTTTGACGGCAGCGTACTGACATCAAAGCGGGTTACAGCGCCATAGCCTGCCTTGCCCCCGACAATATTATCCCATAAGACATCTATCTCATTGCCAACTGGAGAAACAGCTCCTAATCCGGTTATAACTACACGTTTTTTCATGGATAAATCTTCCCCCCTTTTATGATTGGAGTATTCCTGTTTTAATATTTTCAAAAATTTGATGTACCGAAAGAATTTCCTTCACTTTATAAAACTTGGAACCTATAAAAATCAAGCCGTTTTGAACATCTCCCTGCTGCGCCATGAGTAAACGCGAAATAATACAAAAGTTTTCTTTGCAATTTTTCAAACATTTGATACAGCGTGTCGGTTTGATAGCTTCATTATTTTCGTTATTTTCCAGCGTACGTGTGAAGTCGTTCACAATCGCCCGGCCGGGCATCCCCACCGGGCTGTGCACAAAAACAGTATTTTCTTCCCTGGCATCCAGTAAATACTGTTTAAAAGCCCGGGCAGCATTACATTCTTCACTCAGGGCAAAGCGGGTTCCCATCTGAACTCCGGCAGCCCCCATTTTTAGAATCTCAGCCACATCAAAACCATCTATTACTCCGCCCGCTCCGATCACAGGAATACTGACCGCTGCCAAAACCTCCGGCAATATCTCTTTCATGGGCCGGTCTGTACCCAAATGCCCGCCGGCTTCACACCCCTCAACAATAATCGCCGCTGCCCCCAGTTTTTCCGAAAGCCTGGCTAATTTTGCGGTGGAAACAATGGGCACAACCGGGGTATTTGCTTCCTTGCCCCAAGTGAACATATCCCTGGAAAATCCGGCTCCCGATATCAAAAGATCGATCTTCTCTTCGAAGGAAGCTCGAGCCAATTGCGCGAATTCCCGCACAGCAAACATAATATTGACTCCGATAATCCCTTTAGTGCGTCTACGCGCTTCCTGAATTTCGGCTCTCAATTCAGCAACAGTCAAGCCGCTGCCCGCGATAATTCCAATACCACCTTCTTCAGCTACAGCCGCCGCTAAAGAAGCAGTGGAAACTTTTACAGCCATTCCACCTTGAATAACCGGAATTTTAGCTACCAAATTCCCAATATGGAGCTCGGGTATTTTCACTATTTTTCCTCCTGACTAGTTCAGAAATCAAAGACCAGAGGCCCAATGCCAGAGATCAGATATTTTTTAATTCAGAGTATTTTCCCATCTTGCTTATATAAACTCTCTCCCGCTCCTCAGAGCGACAGAGCCGGTTATGTTCTTAAAAGAAAGCCCCGCAGAAGACTACGGGACCTTGCGCGAATTGAAAACTACTTGTTCTCTTTAATATAGCTTACTGCATCACCAACAGTCCGAATTTTCTCAGCTTCCTCATCCGGAATATCCAAATCAAATTCCTCTTCTAAAGCCATAATAAGTTCGACAATATCCAATGAATCAGCATTTAACTCTTCAAAAGTTGTCTCAAGGGTTACATCCCCTTCATCCACCCCAAGTTGATCAATAACAATGGACTTCACTTTGTCAAAAACTACCATGTTGCAGCTTCACCTCCTCTCACCAACAGTATGCATCTTCCACAGTTTTACATCGCCATGCCTCCATCAACTGACAAGGTTTGTCCGGTCATATAAGATGCCGCTGGAGAAACCAGGAAAAGAACTGCCTTGGCCACATCTTCTGCACTGCCTATTCGTCCCAAAGGAATTCCCTTGATGAATTCCTTTTTTACTTCCTCAGGTAACTTTGCTGTCATATCGGTGGCAATATACCCCGGAGCAACAGCATTGACCCGAACTCCTCTGGAAGCCAGCTCCTTAGCCATTGATTTTGTAAAGCCGATAATACCCGCTTTGGCAGCAGCATAATTGGCTTGTCCTGCATTACCCATGATACCCACAACTGAAGCAATATTGACGATCGCCCCGGAGCGCTGTTTCAGCATTCCTTTGCTTACTGCTTTAGTACAAAGAAATACACTTTTAAGATTGATATTCATAACAGTATCCCAGTCTGCTTCCTTCATCCGCATAAGCAGATTATCCCTGGCGATACCGGCATTATTCACTAAGATATCGATTTTCCCGTACTCCTGAATCACAGTACTGACAAGTCTATCGACTTCACTGGCCTGACTGATATCAGCCTGAACAACCATCGCCCTGCCGCCGGCTGCTGTAATCTCCTGGACAGTTTCTTCGGCTTTGTCCAGATTGCCGATATCATTGATAACCACTGTGGCTCCAGCAGCTGCTAACTCCAAGACAATAGCTTTACCGATTCCCCGCGCAGCACCGGTTACTACTGCAACTCTTCCATCAAGCATCATTTTAACTACTCTCCTTTAAATATGCAAGTGACTTTTCCAGAGAGGCAAAATCCCCAACCTGCAGGATTGCAGCCTCCGGAACTATTTTCTTGATCAATCCGCTTAAAGCCTTCCCCGGACCACATTCCACAAAAATATCAACACCCTGGGCTGCCAAATAACGAATCGATTGTTCCCAGAGCACAGCTCCGCTTACCTGCTGCACCAAAGATTCAATGGCCCTTTCCGGATCCAGGACTTCCCGAGCATCGATATTAGCTATCACCGGACAAGATGGCTTCTGCCAAGCTGCTTCATGCAAAACCTTACTCAGCTCCTGGGCAGCACTCCTCATCAGGACAGAGTGAAAAGGTCCGCTGACAGATAAAGCCACAGCACGCTTAGCACCCAGCTTTTTGGCCTCCTCCATGGCTTTGGCCACAGCCTCTGTCTGGCCGGAAATAACGATTTGACCAGGACAGTTATAATTTGCCGGCTCTACTGCACCGCTCGCCGCAGCCCGGCCGCAGGCTTCTTCAACCTTGACTGCTTCCAAACCCAGGATTGCGGCCATGCTTCCCTGACCGACCGGAACAGCCACCTGCATTAGTTCCCCCCGACGGCGTACCACCCTCAGGGCATCCTCAAGTCCAAGACTTCCTGCCGCAACATGGGCCGAATACTCTCCCAAGCTATGACCGGCATGGTAATCGGCTTTAATACCGGCTGCCTGCAGCTGACACCAGGCAGCAATACTCACCAGCAAGATTGCCGGCTGAGTATTGGCTGTAAGCTGCAGCTCTTCCTCGGGGCCATATTCTATAACCTTTAAAAAATCTTCTCCCAGAACTTTCCGCCCTGCAGCATAAACATTCTGTCCGCAATCTGTTGTGAAAAGCTCCTTGCCCATTCCCACATACTGGGATCCCTGACCAGGGAATACAAACGCTAATTTGCCCATTCAGTAATTCCTCACTTTCTAAGGCTTGATTATCATTCTCCGGTTGAGCCGGTTTAATCTGTCCTAAAAATACCATTACGGCAGATATAGTGTTCGTTCATTAATTGCCATTATTTTTTTTTGCTAACGCATCAGCAACTATTCAGGTCTGTTTCTCACTACAAAAGCTCTTAAAGGAACGGTGATCAGCATTGATCCTGAAAATAAGCGGATAGCCTGATCCATTCCAATTCAGCCGTTTCCATTACATTCCGCAAAATATCGGCAGCAGGTTCGATGCGTTTAACAGCACCGGCAATCTGACCTGCCATAACAGAGCCATTGGTAATGTCACCTTCCACCATAGCCAACTGTAATCTGCCGACACCCATTTTTTCCAATTCAGCTGCCCCTGCCCCTTCACGTTCACAACGGGAAAATTCCCGTATAAAACGATTATCCAGACAGCGCACCGGGTGTCCTGTGGTATAACCGGTGACCACCGTATCACGATCTTTAGCCTTCAGAATGGCTTCTTTAACCACCAGGGGAATTTTACACTCGGCGGCACACATGAAACGTGTTCCCATCTGGACACCTGTGGCTCCCAGGGAAAGAGCCGCAATCAGACCACGCCCGTCAAAAATTCCTCCGGCAGCAATCACTGGTATTTTAACAGCATCAACAACCTGGGGTACCAAAGGAAAGGTGCTGATTTCGCCTACATGCCCTCCTGATTCCATCCCCTCGGCTATCAGGGCATCTACCCCGGCTTTCTCCAAACGCTTGGCCAACGCTACCGAGGCTACAACAGGAATTACTTTCGTGCCGACATCTTTTAACCTTGGCACATATTTACCCGGGTTGCCGGCACCTGTTGTAATTACCGGCACCTTTTCTCTGATGATTATGCTCATGATTTCCTCGAGATAAGGCGACAATAACATAATATTGACCCCGAAAGGTTTGCGGGTTACTTCTTTCAGCTTGTAAATTTCGTTCTCCAACCAATCTGGCGGTGCCTGGCCGGCAGCGATAATTCCCAACCCTCCGCCTTCAGATACTGCTGCTGCCAATTCACCGGTTGCTACCCAGGCCATTCCACCTTGAAAAATTGGATATTCAATCCCTAAGAGATCGCAAATTTCCGTTTTAATCATTCCAGCGCTCCTCTCACTGCCCATTTCAGGACGGCAGCACCCCAGGTTAAACCTGCCCCAAAACCTACCATAACCAATATATCTCCCTGGGCAATTCTTCCGGTCTTAACCGCTTCATCCAAAGCCACAGGAATAGAAGCTGCCGACATATTACCATAGCGATCCAAATTTAGTACAACTTTATCCGGAGATATCCCCAAACGTCTTATGGCAGCATCTACAATCCGAAGGTTAGCCTGATGCGGTATCAATAAATCAATGTCTTTTTTTGTTAAACCCGCTCGTTCCAGAGCTCTTATTGCGGTTTCCCCCATAATTTTCACAGCAAATTTGAAGACCTCTCTCCCCACCATATGAATGGTATTCAATTTTTGGGTCAAAGTCTCAACCGTAGCCGGCGTTTTTAAACCGCCGGCCGGCACATATAACAATTCAGCTCCGGAACCGTCGGAACCCAATTCAAAGCTCAAAAAACCGTAACCTTCCTCAACCGGCTGCAGAACAGCAGCCCCGGCACCGTCTCCGAAAAGAACACTGGTGTTGCGATCTTCCCAGTTAACTAATTTTGTCAAAGCATCTGCGCCGATAACCAAAACATTGTGGTATAAACCAGTAGCAATAAATTGGCTGGCGACAGTCAGCCCGTAAATAAACCCGGTACATCCGGCTCCCAAATCAAAGGCTGCAGCCTTTTTAGCCCCTAAACGATTAGCTACCAGACAAGCAGTGGCGGGAAAAATATAGTCCGGAGTAATAGTCGCCACAATTACCAAATCCAGTTCTGCCGGAGTAATCCGGGCAGCATCCAGAGCCAGAACTGCAGCCTGGTAACACAGTTCGGAGACAGGGGTATCCTGGCCGGCAATACGGCGCTCCCTGATCCCTGTACGATTAACTATCCATTCATCGCTGGTATCAACGATTTTTTCCAAATCCGTATTAGTTAACACGTCCTCTGGAACATAAGAACCGGTACCGACAATTCCGACTTGGTACATAATTCATAAACCTCTTTCTGCCTCAACTCTTTGTATTCGTGCCGTATCGGAAATCAGAAATCCAGGGACAGAGTTCTAAAGCAAGTGCTGTTTGTCTAAGCCTTGATAATCAGATCCTGACTTTCAGTTTCTGTCTCCGCTCACTGGTTTGTAAAATCCATTCCCAATTGTTCAGTTATTCGAACAGAGATACATTCCTTGGCCACACGAATAGCATTTATTATGGCCTTTTCCTTGGAACTCCCGTGACAAACAATGCTGATGCCATTCACCCCCAGCAGAGGTGCCCCGCCGGTTTCGGCGTAATCTATGGTCTGTACTATTTCCTTCATAGCAGGTTTGACTAATAAGGCCCCTAATCTGCGCAGTTTAGTAGCAGTCATTTTTTCCTTGATCAATTCCATTATTAATACTGCTACTCCTTCCGCTGTTTTTAGCAATACATTACCGGCAAATCCGTCACACACAATTACATCGGCCCGTCCGAAGGGAATATCCCGGCCTTCAATATTTCCGATAAAATTCAGCGGCGTTTCTTTCAGGTACTTGTAACTTGTCTGAGTGAGTTCATTGCCTTTTCCTTCTTCGCTGCCAACGTTCAGAAGTCCTACTTTGGGTTGATAAATTCCTAAAATTTTCTCGGCATAGATACTGCCCATATAGGCGTATTGTATTAAATGTTCCGGTTTGGCATCCAGATTGGCTCCCACATCAAGAATAAGTTTTCCCCCTTCCAGAGTGGGCATAATCGCCGCTATAGCCGGACGCTCAATCCCCTTGAGCCGGCCCAGCCCTAATAAAGCTGCCGCCATCTGAGCTCCAGTGCTGCCTGCGCTTACCACTGCGTCAGCCAAACCCTCTTTAACCAGACGAGTGGCAACAACAATCGAGGCATCCTTTTTTTTACGAACTGCCTGCGCGGGAAACTCATCCATAGTTATCATCTCACTGGCTTCATGAAAAGATATTGAAGCAGGAAGCCGGACATTTGACAAATAAGGTTGTAAAAGTTCTTTTTTCCCAATAAGGATTAATTCCAGCTGGGGATAAGCAGCTGCGGCCTTTAGTGTGCCCTTGACAATTTCTGCCGGAGCATAATCTCCCCCCATTGCATCTATCGCAATTTTCATGGTAGCTGATTTTCCTCTCCCTTCACCCTTATCGGAGTATCTGGTACATCTAAATCCACTAGACCGTAATACCTCCTTCCGGCTTACGGCTGAAATAATCTTGATCTGAAAGACAAAACAAACAATAAATTTCCATTTCTTTCTTGCAACTTGGTCACAATTATAAGTCAAGCAACTTTCTTTTTCAAGCTGTATTCTGATCAAAACAGCCTTATGTAAATAAAACGGAACCCTCGTCAGAGGATTCCGTTTTTTGAAAATTGCAACTATTTACTGCTTTCGATTACTTGTCTGGTCTTATAATATCCGCAAGACGGGCAAATAAAGTGCTGTAATTTTGGCTGATGACATTGGGGGCATTCAATGTGGTTAGGAGCAGTTATTTTCCACATAGCCCTACGTTTACGTACTCTGGACTTGGATTGTCGATGTTGAGCAACACCCATGGCTTACACCCCCTTTAATACCTCACAATTAATTCTCTGAGCGCCATTCAATTAAAGCCGCTAAGCGCGGATCCACTTTCTTGTCCTGACATTCACATTTGGCCATGTTCCGGTTAACTCCGCAATAGGGACAGAGTCCCCGGCAATCTGGAGAACAAAGGAATTTCATCGGCAAAGCCATTACAATTTGTTCCAGAATCCGATCCCCTATTTCAATTACATCCTTATCAAAAAGCAGCGCTGTTTCTCTCTGATCTTCGGATGCCAGATCACGCGCAACCCATTCATCTTCATATAGCAAATCCAGAGGATAAATGAATTCTTCCAGACAACGAGCACAGGTTGCAACAAGTTCTGTCCGGATAGTTCCTTTAACTGATAAGAACTTTCCGGTATTTTGGATCTTGAGCTGAATGTGAAGTGGCGTCTTAAAGGATAAGTTATCCGTTCCAAATAGAAATCCGGGAATTTGCTCGCTGACTTCGAAGCAAACAACAGATCCCGCCTCCCGCCGAACCTGACCTATATCTAATTCCATGTTACCACCTCAATACACATAAACCATTATAGTGGGCACTATTTTCTTTGTCAAGCAAATAGCCGTATTCTCCCCATCTTCCCTGTCTCAATTTAAACCTGCCAATCTTTACTGCTGAGTGCGCATGTTCAGCGGGATTCGCCTCAGCGAACGGTCAACAGCAGTGCTGTACGCAAAACGAAAGAGCGAGTTGATTACTCACTCTTTTCCTCTGTTTCCCCACTTTTTTCCTGGAAGGAGGTTATCTTCAGCTCCTCACGGTTCCGCCTGATGGCCTGCGTTATCTCCTGAATCCTGGTTTCAACGCTTTCCAGTAATTCGTCAGCATAATGTACAGCCCCATATTTAACTTCGCGGGCGTAGGTTTGCGCCTGTTGAACAACATCTTCGGCATAACCCTGGGCTTGTTTGACTATTTCGTTGTCTTCGGCCATTTTTTCCACATAAGATTTGCCGCGATCCATCAATTTCTGAGCCTCTGCCTGAGCCTCATTAATTATTCTTTGGCGCTCATTCAATACCCACTTCGCATTGCGTATTTCCTCGGGCATAAGGGAACGTACGCGGTCCAGCAATTCAAATAGCACAGAATCATCCACCATAACTTTCCCTGTCAAAGGAATCTTGACCCCCCGGTCAACAATTTCCTCTAATTCATCCAGCAAACTTAAAACATCACTATCCAAAATCCAACCTCCCCACTCTTATAGATCCACGCGTTGATAATACCAAACCTTAGTATCTCCGTATTTATCCACTTTACGTATTTCAAAAGGATATAATTCATCAGCCAAATCTTCATTTTTATCCGTCTCCGCCACAATTACACCATTTGGACTCAGGCGGCAGGGATTTGCCAGTACGGCCAAAACACGAGCCGTTAATCCCCGGCGATAGGGAGGATCAAGAAAAATGAGATCGAACACCTCTTGACTACTATTTAAATACTGTAAAGCTTCCTGAAGTATAAGTCTAGTGCGGTCCTTTACCCCGGTTATTTCGATATTTTCCCTGATTACTTTCCAAGCAGCAGAACTTTTCTCAACCAAAACCGCCTCCCTGGCACCCCGTGACAGAGCCTCAAGAGCCAGATTCCCGGTACCGGCAAAAAGGTCTAATACCCTGGCATCCGCCACCTTATCCCTCAGGACATTAAATATGGCACCTTTCACTTTGTCCGAAGTGGGACGGGTTGACAGACCCTGGACAGTTTTAAGCTTGCGTCCGCGCATAGTTCCAGCAATAATCCGCATTAAACTCCCCCTAGTATTATAACAATCCTGGACCTGAGAAAACCAGACCATTTTAACAAAATTTTTCATTCGCTTTTCCGACGCCATACGGCCGCTTAAGACCTGCTCCAGTATAGCTGTTTTGCAGCCGATACGGCGACAGCCATGTTCCGGAGCAGATGGTCTGCTTCTGCCGCTTCAGTGCAGTCCGATTTTTTCGGCAGAAAAGAACTGTTCCACCTCCCGCAGCAAGGCGGCATATTTGTGCGGATTTTGCATAACTTTGCCGGTCATAAGATTGGCTTTCTCAAAAATGGCGGCATCCAGGAGGGGATCTGCAAGACGCAATTCGGGCAGACCGTGCTGACGGGTACCCAAAATTTCTCCCGGTCCCCGCAGCCGCAAATCTTCTTCGGCAATTTTAAAGCCATCGTTAGTCCGGCAGAGAATATTCAGACGCTGACTGTCTTTGGTTTCTGTCATAAGAATGCAAATAGACTTTTCCCTGCCCCGCCCTACCCTTCCGCGCAGCTGATGAATCTGAGCCAGGCCAAAACGTTCGGCTCCCTCTATCACCATAACTGTGGCATTAGGTATATTGATCCCAACTTCGATTACAGTCGTCGCCACCAAAATATCGGCCTTATGAGCCAGAAAATCCAGCATGATAGATTCCTTATCCTGACCTTTCATCTTGCCGTGTAACAGTAAAACACGACGCTGCGGGAAACGTTTCTGCAAGCAGAGGGCTCTTTCGTTCGCTGAGGCAATATCCATGAATTCCGATTCTTGCAGCAGAGGACAAACAACAAATATCTGGCGGCCCAGAACCATTTGTTCTTCCATAAATGCTTCGAGCTCAGGTCGCCCCTGTCCGGACAATATTTTTGTTATCACCGGTTGGCGGCCGGCCGGCAATTCATCCAGAACGGAGAGTTGCAAATCCCCATATATGGTAAGAGCCAGGGTGCGGGGTATGGGGGTGGCAGTAAGAACCAGAACATGGGGATTTTCTCCTTTATACTGTAACTGGGTCCGCTGGCGTACCCCAAAACGATGCTGTTCATCCGTAATTGTCAGACCCAAGGCCTTAAATTTAATATTTTCCTGGATCAAAGAGTGCGTGCCCACGATCACCTGAGCACGGCCTTCAGCAATCTCCTCCTGATTGGCTGCCCTCTCAGCCCGTTTTTGACTGCCCAGCAAAATAGCAGTCCTGATACCCAGAGGTTCAAACTGTTCTGAAAGCAGATGGTAATGCTGCCAGGCCAGAATCTCAGTCGGAGCCATCAGTGCTCCCTGATATCCCGATTCAACCGCACGCAATAAGGCGGTCATAGCTACAACTGTTTTGCCTGAACCCACATCACCCTGCACCAAGCGGGCCATTCCCCTGCAGCCCTTCATATCCCGAAAAATTTCCGCAATAACCCTTTCCTGGGCTGAAGTCAAACGGAAAGGCAACCCAGCCCGAAAACGCCTAACCAGATCACCGCCTCCTGGCAGCGGAGGGCTATCCTGCCGTTCTATCCCCAGACGCATCCGGGCCACAGCTAATTGCAGAAAAGTAATTTCTTCCCAGACCAAGCGTTCCCGCGCTTTCTGCAGACTGTCCCAAGATGTGGGGAAATGGATCTCCCTATGGGCCAAAGCCCGCTCCATCCACTCCGGCTGATCTTCTTTTTCCAGAAATTCCGGAAAATACTGATCTGTATAAAACAGCACCCCTTTGATGACAGTCCGCAATACCCGGGAAGATAAACCGGCGCTTTCGGGATAAAGCGGGACAATCTCTGTCTCTGCCAGAGGTGTCCTGGCCTGGGAAGCAGCATAATTTTCCTCCCAGGCAAATTTATTGATCTCACTGGCTAATATTTCCGGAGTCCTTTGAAAAAAACGAACTTTTCCTGTTACTGAAACAAGAGTTCCCGGCAGATACTGTTTGATGATATAGGACTGGTTAAACCAGACCGCATAGGCCCGGCATCCATCCTGTTCCAGAGCAAGCTTAATTACTTTGATTTTTCCCCCGGAAACCTGACTGCCTATAATCCGGGCAGTAATAGTGACACATTCGCCATCTTTAAGCTGAGCGATGTTAACCTGACGTCGCTCTTCATAACGGCGGGGATAATACAGAAGCAGGTCCTCAATGGTATCAATTCCAGCTTTCTGTAACTGTTTAAACCTTTGAGGACCTATTCCTTTAAGATATTGCAGCTCACTTTTTTCGGTCTGCCTGGCAGCAACAGGTTTTTGGGCCGGCTTTATCTCAGGCTTTATTTCGGGCTTCTTTTCGGGTCCTGTTTCGAGCCGGTCCAGAAAACCGGCCAAAGCGCTTAAACCCTGCCGCCTTGAAAGTGAATCCCAAACCTGATACTCAGCAGCAATTTGTTTGACAGAGGCAAAGTCAGCCCCGGGAAAAAGCTGTTTCAGCCTCGGTATCATCCCTAATATAAAAACATGAAAGCCCCCAACCGCTCCTGTATTGACATATCCTTGCCTTTCTTCAGTCTGAAAGGCCCTTCTGAGATTATTTAACACAACCTGTTGTTGCCTATCGAGCATAAATATCAGTTCTAATCCTTTCTCATTGCGTAAGTGCCGCCTTTTCTATTTTGTCCGGTTTTTCTTCTTTTTCCAAAATCCGGACACCCTGCACATAGACATTTACTTTATTTACGGAAAATCCGGTATACTTCTCAATGGCCCGACGAACTCGGTCCATGACAGCGGCAGCTGTCTCCGAAATATTAATGCCGTAACAAACAATAATATAAAGATCGATACTGGCCTCATTCTCCTCAATAGTTACGACAACGCCCCGCGCCAAATTCTCACGACGCAGCAGGTCAGCAAAACCGTCCTTTATTTTGCGCGAAGCCATTCCTACCAGGCCCTGACATTCCAGAGCTGCTCCGCCTGCTATGGTAGCAATAACTTCTTCCGATATATTGATTTTTCCCAAGTTGTTCTTGATTTCTTTTCCCATTGACAAATGCCCCCTTCCGGCATCCTTTATAATTATAATTTTAGTATCTGTCATATTAAGCTACTCGCGGATAATGAAATTATTATTCTGTCTTGCCAAGCTACAATATTTTTGTTAAACTTAAAAAGTGTCATTTCGTGTGCAAGGAGGTAAAAGACATGGCTAACACATGTGCTGTATGTGGCAAAGGAGTTCGTACCGGAATGCAGGTAAGCCATTCTCATATTCGAACAAAAAGGACCTGGAAACCAAATTTACAACGGGTTCATGCCTTGGTTAACGGTACACCTGTCCGACTCAGAGTATGCACCAGATGTCTGCGTTCCGGTAAGGTCCAGCGTGCCGTCTGAACATACCCTCAATTTAATTTAACTTAACTTAAGTTATTAATCAATTTTTCCAAATTAATTTTCCCTAAGTCAAAGAGTCCGATCCGTTCGGGCTTTTTTTCATTATTGCTCAGAATTACATCTCAGCAGTGTATGCATTGGTTAATATTGCCAGCACCCAGCCTTCATCGACCTGAACAAATCCTTGTGTTTCCATAAAAATATTACTTATGCCCCTGGTGGAATCCTGAAATAAATTTTCGTATTTTAAAGGATAATAGAAGCCTTCGGTTGTCACAACTGCTTTTTCAGTCAGGGGTATGAGAGATATTTCCTGGCCAATATTTCCGGAAATACTTTCCTGCTTCTGAATAATCCAGATAAGGTGTTCCGGATCCTTGAGTATAATTTTCCAACCCCGCTGAGCATAGTTTAATAAGAGAGCAATATTCCCCAAAAGATGGTCAATTCTTCCGCCTGTGGCACCATAGAGCCAGACTTCACTTTCCAGATACTCCGCCGGAGCCTGAAAACGGGTATAATCCAAAGCAAGCTCCAAATCAGTCTGGTCTTTTTCTTTCGGATAGCGAATGATCTTCGTTCCGCCTTCTATACATTTTATCAAATTCTCGGGTGTTATCGAATCCAAATCTCCTATCAGAACATCAGGCAGACGACCGGAAAGCAGGGCTGAGTTACCGCCGCCGTCAGCACATACCAGAAAGCCGACCTCGACCAATTCCTGCCTGCCCCATTCGCTGTCCCATACACCATTAACTAACACCGCAATTTTCAACTTCAACCTGCTCCTCAAAAAGTGGATTAATCTCCCTGCTCCACAATGATAGATTCATGCTTATTTTTATTTTACCCTTATCCCCTCTGATTGATTGCCGTTAGCAGTTCCCGCAAAGCCAGGGCTGGATCAGGCGCGGAAAAAATTGCTGCTCCCGCCACTAATATCTCGGCCCCGGCCTGGACGACAGCAGCAGCGGTTCCGGCATGTATCCCGCCATCAACCTCGATCTGACAAGGTAATTGCAGTTCTCTCAGATAACGATGCAGGGATTCGATTTTGGGCAAAACATTGGGAATAAATTCCTGACCGCCAAAGCCGGGATTAACAGTCATAAACAAGACCATATCTAAATCTTCCAGAATATACCGCAAACCATCCCAGGGGGTAGCCGGATTAAGAGCTACTCCTGCTGTGATTCCCAGACCTTTTATCTGCTGGATCACCCTGTGTATATGGGGAGTAGCCTCCAAATGAACAGTAATATGATCCGCTCCTGCTGCCGCGAATTGTTCGACAAAGCTCTCGGGTTTTTCAATCATGAGATGAACATCAAAGCGAAGTTTGCTGCAGCCCCGCAGGGATTTTACCAGAGACGGTCCCAAAGTAAGATTGGGCACAAAATGTCCATCCATAACGTCTATGTGGAGCAGTTCCGCACCGGCCTGTTCCACTGTCTTTATTTCTTCTCCCAGCCGGGAAAAATCGGCTGATAATATAGAAGGCGCCACCCTGATCACATTAATAACTCCTCTCGCTTACCATTAATTCCTGTAAAAATATTAAGTAATGTTCATATCGCAGAGCCAGGATGTCCCGACTTTTAACTGCTTCCTTAACCGCACAATCAGGTTCTTTGTTATGAAGACAGCTTTTGAAGCGGCAGCGGCCAAGATAAGACATAAATTCCGGGAAAAGCCCTGCCAACTCCTCTTTTTTCATTTTAGGTAAATCAAGGGAAGAAAAACCGGGCGTGTCAGCGACCAAACCACCGGCACAGACCATCAGCTCAACATGTCTGGTGGTATGACGTCCGCGGGCAATTTTACGGCTGACCCTACTGGTTTTGAGCTCCAGGCCAGGACACAGCGCATTCAGCAAACTGGATTTACCAACGCCGGACTGTCCGGCCAGTACGCTGATTTTCCCCTCCAGACAATGCCGGACTTTCTCTAGTCCCTGGCCGCTAACACTGGAAATCCGGTAAACCTCATAGCCGATTTTTTCGTAATAAGCAAACAGGTCTTCGGCCTTCTGGTTAGTACTATCCCCCAAGTCTGTCTTGGTCACAACCAACACAGGTTTGATATCAGCCTCACTTACCTGAATTAACAGACGATCCAGAAAATTGTAATCCGGGTTGGGCGAGGTCTGGGCAAATATCAGCAAGGCCTGGTCCACATTGACTATCGGGGGACGAGTCAGAACATTATGCCGTTTCTCCACCTCTTCGATGGACGCCTTACCCGGGCCCGAAGGCAAAATCTTTACCCGGTCACCGGGGAAAAAATCCTGATCCTTAATACGAAAGCGACCGCGCAGGGAGCATTCCCATACCCGGTCTTGGGCAAAAACATAGTAGAAACCGCTGTAGCCTTTGAGTATGATACCTTGTATCATTCTTTACCTCGTTTTCCCATCAAGTAAGTTTCTTTTCTGATTCAACTTTGCCATCTATGAGAACCTGCAGGGTAGCAGGAGCATAATAACGAGTTTCGTCAGGTATATCCGTCTTATCCCCTACCTTATAAGTTTTATGCCAAACTTCTACCCAGCCGCGATAATCTTTGATTTTCACGACAACATCATGTGTTTTGTTATCATCAGGTACCAGATCAATCACATACGCCAAGATAACGTTTTTGGAAATATCTTTGGCAACAGGTCCCGGGCCCTGGGAAACATACACAGTCACCTGAATGCCTTGTCTGACAGTGGTCCCAGGCTGAGGGATAGTTCTGGTAACCAAATCTTTCGGATATTCGTTAGAACTCTCCGTGTCTGTGACAACTACCAGCTTATTCTGTTCCAGCAAGGATTTAGCTTCAGCAGAAGTCTTGCCAATTGCATTTGGCATAGTAGTATCAACAAATTCCGGGCCTTTACTGATGGTTAATTTGATCGGGCTGGACTTGGGATAGGAGGTCTGAGGAAGAGGATCCTGATTTGCCACTACTCCCTTGGGAACAGTGTTACTAAATACTTCCTCGCTGGTTATATCTCCGGTAAATCCGAGATGTTGGATCAGGTTGCGGGCATTTTCCTCAGTCATATTGTCTCTTTTCAGATCCGGAAATTCCAGCATTTCTTTCCCTTTGCTAACAATTACATAGACAACCTTGCCCACCTTGACTCTGGCATTAGGCTCGGGATCCTGGCTCATAATCAGATCTTTTTCCACACTATCACTATATTCAGTGACTAACTGCGTATCCAGATTCAGATTATTCTGTTCCAACAGGATTGTGGCCACCTTAGTGCTAAGTCCTGTCAGATCAGGTACCACAGTCTCCTTAACTGTCACGTAGCTGCGCAGCCAAAAACCGCCTAAACCCAAAAGGAGCAGACAAATCGCTCCGAGAACAAGCAGCCAGCGTTTGCGTTTGGAAAAGGGTTTGGGTGATGACTTCTCAGCCGCTGCCGCTGAAACTTCAGAACCAGCTATGGGAGCAACCGCAGAAGAGACTGCAACTGCAGAACTAACCTCCTGGGCCAGGGATTTATGGATCATGGTAGCATCATTGTCATTGAAAACCTGATCAGCCACATGACTGACCTTATGACCTGCCTGAACTTTTTGCAGATCTTCCAGCAGTTCCTGGACATTAGCATAACGGGTCTGGGGTGACTTGGCTATAGCCCTCATTATCACGGCCTCTAACTCAGGTTCAATGCGCGGATTTATCCTGCTGGGCGGCAAAGGCTGTTCCTGTAAATGTTTCAGGGCAATGGCGATAGGTGTTTCACCATCATAGGGAACCTTACCTGTCAAAAGTTCATAGATAATGATACCTAAAGAATAAATATCGGATTGTTCATTGCTTAAAAGGCCCTTGGCCTGTTCCGGTGACAAATAATGGACTGAACCAATTATATCGCTTGTATGTGTCAGCGTAGCCGAAGAAACAGCTCGTGCTATGCCAAAATCAGTAACCTTAGCCCGGCCGTCTTCAGTTATCAGAATATTTTGGGGTTTTATATCCCTGTGGATGATGTTATGCTCGTGAGCATGTCTGAGAGCTTCCCCCAGCTGTTTGGCCAAGTGGAGTGTATTTTCTGTAGACAAAGGCGCATATTCCCGGATAATCTCCTTGAGATTACGGCCTTCGATATACTCCATTACAATATATTCCTGATCACCATCTTTGCCTACATCATATATAGATACGATATTGGGGTGTGATAAACTGGCAGCAGATTGTGCCTCCCGCCGAAAACGCCGGATAAAATCCTCATCAGTTACAAATTGATCACGCAGTACTTTAATCGTAACAATTCTGTTCAGCAACTGATCCTTGGCTTTATAGACAATTGCCATCCCACCGGCGCCAATTTTGGCAATAACCTCATAGCGTCCACCAAAAATTTTGCTCATTTATTGTTTCCTACTTTCCGACTAAGAGCTTTATCGATAAGATCCCGGGCAAGAGGAGCCGCAGCTTCGCCTCCGAAACCACCATTTTCTATTATAACCGCAACCGCAATTTGCGGGTCATCTGCCGGGGCAAAAGCTATATACCAGGCATGGGTCATCATCTTGCCTCCTGGTTCTGCCGAACCCGTTTTCGCTGCTACCTGTACCTGGGGCAAAGCACCCCGAGCAGCAGTGCCGGAAGTAACCGCGGCAACCATAGCCTCCGTAATCGTCTCAGCTTCCTGCGCTGACAAAGCAGTCAGCCAAGGCTTGACCTGAGCCTGATACAAAAGGTTCTCTTTCGAATCCCTCACTCGCTGCACAAGGTGCGGAGCCATTATAACTCCGTCATTAGCTATAGCCGCTGTAATCAGAGCCATATGCAAAGGACTTGTCAGGACCTGACCCTGGCCAAAAGCACTTGCCGCCAAAAGATTGGCATCCAGACGCCTGGGATCAGGCTCATTATTGACAATGGTACTGGGAAGAACAGGTAATTCCAGAGGAATTGCCTCGCCAAAACCAAAGGCCTTGGCAGCAGTCAAAAAACTTTGATCTCCAGCCCGGACAGCATAAGTTGCGAAATAAGTGTTGCAGGATTGGGCTAATGCAGTCTTATAATTAACCAAACCGTGACTGTTGTTATCAACAACAGTCTGACCATTGATTACAGCTGATCCTGTACATTCATAAAGTTCCTCCGTATCGACACCTGCACGCAGCAAGGCTAGGGAGGTCACCACCTTCATAACAGATCCCGGCGGATATAAGGAAAGAGCACGGTTGACAAGCGGACTGCTGGGTCGTCCTGCCACCTCATTCCAATTATCGGTAATCTCAGCCGGGTCAAAACTCGGCTGGCTGACCATAGCCAGAACCTCTCCGGTTTTGGGATTTAAGGCAACCACGGCCCCGGTTTTACCCTTGAGATCCTCATAAGCAGACTGTTGGATGGCGGCGTCAATAGTAAGCGTGACATCATCGCCCTGGCGGGGAAGTTCCAGAAATTGCTGGACAGCCTGGACTGGACCAGGATTTCTAACACCCAAAAGCCAGTCAGCCAAACTTCCTTCCAGCCCTGCCGAGCCATGCTGAAGAGTGGCGTAACCGAGCAAGGGCTCCAGCATCTCACCCATAGGATAAACACGGGTTTTCTTGCCGGACTCAGTTATTGTCCGAGCTAATACTTCGCCATTACGGTCAAAAATTCCTCCCCTAAGCACGCGCTCTTCCAATCTGAGCAGACGTTGATTTGCCGGATTCTTTTGCAGATTCTCAGCAGCAATCACCTGCCAATAGAGCAGACCCAGACTCAGGAGAAAAAAGCAGGCGGCAAACCCCAAAGCAACTTGACGCAAGCCACGGTTCATGCTGCATACTCCTTTCCGCTGCTTCCGAAAACACCTTTTTCCGCTGCCTGCGAGATATTGGCCAGTAAACCAAGCAGGAAAAAATGCACCACCAGGGAACTGCCGCCATAACTGACCCAAGGCAAAGGAATTCCGGTTAAAGGCAATAATTTGGTGACACCGGCAAGAATAATCATGGTTTCAGATCCCAGCAAAATACCAATACCAGCAGCAATAATCTGGCCAAACCTGTCCGCAGTATTATTACTTATTAC
>DATMYJ010000226.1:0-2981 GCA_035561015.1 Desulfitobacteriaceae bacterium
CTCCAGTAGATCTCCATTATATTGTTTCAGAAATACCCGTCCGGCTAAATAAAAGAAAACTCCGGTTTTATTCCGAAGTCATCATCTTTCTGGCAGCGTTTTGCTGCCACTGCAGCACTTTTCCATTGAAGCAGCCAAGTAAATTATATTTCATGTTTATCAATGCTTTTCAAATTGTTCAAACAAAATATCTTTGAATTTTTCCCTGACCGACTTATCCAGATAAATCTCGTAGATTTTCAATAATACTTTGCCTTTCATGGATACCAGCAGGATTTTGCCTTTGGCGGCTGCAATATTCCCTATTTGACAGAAGGGGATTTCTTTGGTCCCGAACCAACTTCTTCTCATGATGCTGTTTTGGGTAATAATATATTGTTTCGTGATTGCGGGCAGATAGAATGTAACCAGATCCATCAGGGCAATCAGCAAAAAAACACTTATCGTTCCGGTCCAGGACCAGCGAAACAGGATCAAAAACAGCACATTCAGAGCAGCTCCTGTATATAATATTCTTTTTAAGCTTGCTGTATAGGGTGCATGTTTGGTTTTGAATATGATGTCTTTCCGATCTTCCATCGGTCACACTCCAAATATTTTTTACATCATTACAGTTTGACTTCATGTGAACAGCCTCATGGCCTGTTGACCATGAGGCTGCTGTCTGAGCAGTTATCATCAGCCCAATTTCAGGGGCCTCAGATTAAGACTTCTGAAAACTTTTCAATATTTTAGTAGCAAGAATCATTATCCCCAGGGAAACCAGAGTTAACCCCCCGGCCATGATGGTTAACAACCAACCAAATGTCATATCGGCCATTTCCGTCATATTTATCACCTACTTCAGATTATATTTGTTACATCGGAATTAATTGCATGGCCTGCAGAGCAGTAATAACTGCAATCATAATACTCGCCGCCAGCACCGAACCGATCTGTCCTCCGGTATTGACACCCATAGCGTGCATCAGGAGATAGGTCTGGGGATTAGCATCAGTTCCCACCTTATGCACTACACGGGCAGCCATCGGGAATGCCGAAATACCGGCAGCACCGATTAAGGGATTGACCTTTACCCGAGAGAATATGTTCATGACCTTGGCGCCTAAAACTCCAAAGGCTGTGTCACCGCAAATGGCAATGAAGCCAAGAGCTAAAATACCCAGTGTCTTCACGGTTAAGAAAACGTCTCCGTTCATGGTAGCGCCAACAGTAAGTCCCAGGAATAAGGTTGAAACGCTGGCAATTTCGTTTTCAGCTGATTTTACCAGATTACCAACCACCTTTGTTTCCCGTAAAAAGTTGCCCAGCATCAAGGTTCCCATTAAGGGCGCGCCTGAGGGTGCAATCAGCAGCGTAATTATCGTGACAACTACAGGGAACAAGGTCTTGGTTGTTTGGGTAACCGGTTTCAGAACATCGTAGGACATGGTCATTTCCCGCTCTTTTTTAGAGGTAAAAAGTTTCATTACAGGCGGCTGGATAATCGGCACCAGCGACATATAGGAATAAGCGGCTACCGAAATGGGGCCGAGCAGCGCCGGATTAAACTTGGTAGTCATATAGATGGATGTCGGACCATCACAAGCGCCAATAATAGCGATGCAAATTGCTTCCATCTTGGCATAACCAAGAGCCAGGGCCAGGATCAGAGTTAAGAAGATACCGAATTGGCCTGCTCCGCCCAGAAGAAGAATTCTGGGATTTTGCAGCAGCGGCCCAAAGTCGGTCATCGCCCCAATGCCAATAAAGAGCAGGCAGGGGAACAACTCGTTGCCAATACCGGCATTATAAAGGACATCCAGGATTCCCGTATCAACAAGTTTCACACCGCCCTGCAAAGGCAGAAGACCTGCGTTATTCAAAACATCCTGGATACTGTCACGGAATACAAATAACTCCCGCGGCACATGGATCAATTCGGTTAAGGGTAAATTGGCTAAAACACAGCCAAAACCGATTGGTACCAGCAGCAGCGGTTCGTAGTCTTTGGCTACCCCCAAATATAGTAAAATCCCGCCGATAATCATCATTACCATAGCTTGCCAGGTTAAGTGCGTAAATCCGGCCAAAACACCAGAAATAAAATTCTGATTAGTTATTACATCAAGCATCTTGCTTTGGTCACCTCTTTATCTTCAGAATATAAGAATAAAAACTTTAACAGCCATCGTTTGATAAATGGCTCTGATGGCAGCTATTCGGCTGCTGAATTTTCCTGAGTTTCAGCTGTCTTCCGGCGGCTTTTTACCCACCAACCAACACCACAGACAAGTATCGTGATAATGGCAGGAAGCAGCTTTTCCCAACTCTCAGGCAGATTCAAGATCGAATGGGGCATGGCCTGGGAAATTCCCTCGACCGTAGTATTGTAATACTTGGCCAATTCTGGTCCAGTGGTATTGAAAAACTTGGCAATTTCTTCCCCACTGGCATGAGTGAAATTATAAAGCAGAGGGGCAATTTTTTTGTCAGTGTTGATCATTTCTCCGGCTGTCCAGGCTATCAGACCGGCGCCAATATAGACGAAAGGCGGAAATTTGTTCATCAACCAGACTAGTAACTGACTGCCAACGATAATAATCGGGATACTAATCGCTAATCCAAGTATCAGTAATAAATAATTCCCTTTACTGGCTGCCGCAACAGCAAGTACATTATCCAGGCTCATGATCAGGTCGGCGATAACAATCGTCTTGATTGCTGTCATCATGCTGCTGGAAGCTTCCATGTGGTCTTCTCCTTCTTCATCAGTCAGAAGTTTGAGTCCGATCCAGACCAGCAGCAAACCACCGATTGTTTGCAGATAAGGTATTTTCAAAAGCATTACTGCCACTACTGTCAGAATAACACGCAAAACAATAGCAGCGGCGCTGCCCCAGAAAATAGCCAACTGCCGTTGCTTGGCCGCTAAATTCCGGCTGGCCAGGGCAATAACAACAGCATTGTCTCCGCTTAAAATAAGATTTATTATGCAAATA
>DATMYJ010000227.1:0-4077 GCA_035561015.1 Desulfitobacteriaceae bacterium
GTGTTCAATATTCCTGGTATTGGGCAGTATTTCGTAACCAGTATCAGCAATCGGGATTATCCGGTAATTATGGGTACAACTGTTTTGTTTTCAACTCTGCTGGTAACTTTCAATTTGTTAGCAGATATTATTTACACGATACTTGATCCGCGTGTTAAACTCACAGGACGAGAGGGGGCCTAGTTATGAATATCCGGGCCGACTCTTTTTCTCCTTTGCAGAAAGATCATAAGACAGCAATTTCTGGACAGTCGGCAACCAATTTAGGACGAGGCGCCTGGCGACGTTTTCGTAAAAATTACCTGGCTTTAGGGGGACTTGCTGTTCTTGTTCTGCTCTTTATTTTTTCTGTGATAGGTCCGGTTTTTTCTCAGTTCGATTACGCTTCCAACGATTTAATGAAGACCAACTTTTTTCCTGATTGGATTCATCCTTTTGGCACCGATGAATTAGGCCGGGATATTCTCAGCAGAACGATGTATGGAACACGTATTTCTTTGCTGATAGGTTTTGGTTCAGTTGTCATTAATCTGACTATCGGAATTGTATACGGCGGGGTATCCGGTTATCTGGGCGGCAGACTTGATAATCTGATGCAGCGTATTATTGATATTATTTTTAGTGTGCCGGATTTGTTGTATGTTATTTTATTGATGGTTACTTTTGGGGCTGGTTTACAAAATATTTTCATTGTTTTGGGTCTGATTAACTGGGTACCTATGGCCCGTATTGTCAGGGGGCAGGTCCTGACTTTACGTGACCAGGAATTTATCCTGGCGGCTCGGTCGATAGGAGCTAGTACTGGAAGAATATTGTTCAGACACTTGCTTCCGAATTCGATTGGGCCGATTATCATTGTCTCCGCTCTGCAAATTCCGACAGCAATTTTTATGGAAGCCTTTCTGAGTTTCATTGGCTTGGGAATTCAGGCCCCTCTGGTCAGTCTTGGTTCCCTGGTTGCTAATGGAAGGATGAATATTCCTTCATATCCATATGCTCTTTTTTTCCCGGCACTTACGATCGCCTTATTGATGCTGAGCTTGAATTTTATTGGGGATGGACTGAGAGATGCCCTGGACCCCAAACTGCGTAATTAGGGAGGAACTGACAGTGCTGCATTTATTGGAAGTAGATAATTTAAGCACCTCTTTTTTTACTTATGCCGGGGAAGTAAAGGCAGTATCCGAAGTCAGCTTTTATGTTGATGAAGGAGAAACTCTGGGTATTGTCGGGGAATCAGGCTGCGGAAAATCTGTAACAGTTCAATCAATAATGGGCCTCATTCCAGACCCTCCCGGAAAAATTATTAGGGGGCAAATTAATTTTAAAGGACAGAATTTACGTGAACTTCCAGAAAAAAAAATAGCTGCCCTGCGCGGAAAATCAATAAGCATGATTTTTCAGGATCCAATGACTTCCCTGAATCCTGTTTTAACGATAGGACAACAAATGACTGAGGTTTTGTATAGGCATGAGGGAATCGGTAAACGGGAGGCTCTTATCAAAACAGCAGAGTTTCTGGATATGGTTGGCATTTCCAATGCCCGACACAGCCTGAAACAATACCCCCATGAATTTTCGGGAGGTATGCGCCAAAGGGTTATGATCGCTACAGCTTTGCTTTGTCAGCCACAGCTTTTAATTGCCGACGAACCAACCACTGCTCTGGATGTAACTATTCAAGCCCAAATCCTGGAACTCTTAAAAGACCTGAAACAGAAAGTTAATTTGTCAATAATTTTGGTTACTCATGACCTTGGAGTGGTAGCCGGATTTTGTTCCCGGGTTATTGTCATGTATGGCGGCAGAATTGTCGAAAGCGGTTCGGTGCAGGATATTTTTAAATCTGCGCAGCATCCTTATACCTGGGGATTATTAAGAAGTATTCCGCGTCTTGAAGACACTCAGCAGACCAGGCTAATTCCCATACCCGGAACACCTCCGGATTTATTAAATCCCGCTCCAGGTTGTAGGTTTGCAGCTCGTTGTCCTTTTGCCATGAATATCTGTATCGAACAGCTTCCGGCAATGAGACAAATAAATTCAGGTCATCAGGCAGCCTGCTGGCTCCTGCATCCCCAGGCTCCAAAACTTACTGCTGCGGAAAGGAGAAGCCGTTATGAAGGAAAAAGTTGTTCTGGAGGTTAAAAATCTTGCTAAACATTTTCCTTTGGAAAGAGCTTTATTTTTTCGGCAGCGGCAAAAAGTACAGGCTGTAAATTCGGTATCTTTCAATTTGTTTCAGGGTAAAACACTGGGTTTGGTGGGGGAGAGCGGCTGCGGGAAATCCACGGTTTGTCGCCTGCTAGTCCGTTTAATTGAACCAACTTCCGGAACGGTAATATACAAGGGGAAGAATATTCTTGATTATAATGTCAGGGAAATGTTGGCTGTCCGTCGGGATATACAAATGATTTTTCAGGACCCTTATGCCTCCCTTGATCCCCGGATGACAGTTACGGATATTGTGGGTGAGGCTTTGGATATTCACCTTTTGGCACAGGGAGCCGCAAGAATTAGACGTATCGGTGAATTGTTGGAGACAGTTGGTCTTGACCCAGAGTCTGCCCATCGGTTTCCTCATGAGTTTTCCAGCGGCCAGCGGCAGCGTATCGGCATTGCCCGTTCTTTGGCAGTTGGTCCTAAAATAATTATTTGTGACGAACCTATCTCCTCCCTGGATGTTTCAATTCAGGCCCAGATAGTCAATTTATTACAGGAATTACAGGACAGACATGGTTTAACCTATTTGTTTGTTGCTCATGATCTTTCCATGGTGAAACATCTTTCTCATCACATCGCTGTGATGTACCTGGGGCAAATTGTTGAATTAACAGACAGTTTGACTCTTTATGAAAATCCATTGCATCCTTACACCCAAGCTTTGTTATCCGCGATCCCCATCCCTGATCCTGATGCAGAAGCTCAGCGCCAACGTATTGTATTGCAGGGAAAAGTACCCAGCTCGGTTGAACTTCCGTCAGGATGTTATTTTCAGAGCCGCTGCCCTCGAAGCCAGGATGTATGTGTCCAGAGCAAACCGGAACTGAGTGAACTTCGCAATGGTCATTGGGCTGCTTGTCATTTTGCCGTTTAACAATATTCAGAGAAGGGAAGGTTGTTAAATGATTGTAACAAAGGAGAAGACCAGACTTGGTTTTATTGGAACTGGAGTCATGGGGAAAAGCATGGTCTCCCATTTGCTTAAAGCAGGATATAAGGTGACAATTTACAACCGCACCAGGGCTAAAACCAAAGAACTGACACAGCAGGGAGCTGTTTGGCGGGATACAGTTGCTGAGGTGGCAGCCTTTAGTAATCTGATTATAACGATGGTCGGATATCCTCAGGATGTCACCGAAATCTATTTGGGAAGTGACGGGATTATAGAGAATGCCTGCCCAGGCACATATCTGATTGATATGACTACCTCCGCTCCCAGCCTAGCCCGAACAATCTATGACAAAGCTCTGGCCAGGGGAATGTTTGCTTTAGATGCTCCTGTTTCCGGCGGAGATATTGGTGCCAGAGAGGCCAAATTGACCATAATGGCCGGTGGTGATCAGGCCGTTTTTGAGGCTGTTAAACCTGTTTTAAGCTGTCTGGGGACAAATATAATTTTGCAGGGTGGTGCTGGAGCAGGACAAAATACAAAAATGTGTAATCAAATTGCCGTGGCTGCCACGATGATAGGAGTTGTTGAAGCGATGGTTTATGCAGAAAAAGCCGGTCTTGATCCCCTGTCAGTTTTGAAGAGCATTGGGTCTGGTGCTGCCGGGAGCTGGTCTCTAACCAATTATGTTCCGCGAATAATAGCTGGTAATTTCGCTCCGGGTTTTTATGTCAAACACTTTATCAAAGATATGGCTATAGCTTTAACTGCTGCTCAGGAGATGGGATTGAAAACTCCTGGCCTGGCACTGGCCAAATCGCTATATGAGCAACTTGCATCTAAGGGAGAGGAAAACAGCGGTATTCAGGCTTTATACAAATTTTATCTCTCATGAAATTAATTGGATCCCAAAATCATCTGGCAAGTAATAATTCTAAATATCCAGGGATTATCAGCATATAGGC
>DATMYJ010000228.1:0-3279 GCA_035561015.1 Desulfitobacteriaceae bacterium
ATTGATGCAAGAGCAACAAGCTTTTCAGGAGGAAATTACTATGGTTGAAAACAAGTCAATACCTGAAGCGGAACTTAAGATACTGGAAATCGACCCAGAGCTGACTCCTTTCAGGCACGATTTGGAGCTCAGGATGAACAACTATCATAATACAAAAAAGGCGCTTCTGGGTAACGGAGACAGCTTTAAAGATTTTGCCAATGGACATCACTATTTCGGTTTCCATCAGGTGGCTGAAGGCTGGTATTACCGCGAATGGGCGCCTGCGGCTGATGCTTTGCACCTTATAGGAGATTTCAACGGCTGGGACCGCAGCTCTCATCCTTTGACAAAAAAAGAGAACGGCGTTTGGGAAATATTTCTTCCGGGAAAAGATGCTCTTGGCCACAAATCCCTTGTCAAAGTCCATGTTATAAGCCGCGGGCATATGCGGGACCGCATTCCTCTTTATATAAGAAGAATTGTCCAGAACCCCCAAACCCATGATTTCAGCGGCCAAATCTGGGTACCTGAAAAGCCTTTCAAGTGGACGGATTCTAATTTCCGGGCAGATAGTTCCAAAGCTCCATTGATTTATGAGACCCACATCGGCATGGCCCAGGAGAAGGAAGACGTTGGAACCTACAAAGAATTTGAGGACAATATTATCCCAAGAGTGAAAGAACTTGGCTACAATACTATTCAGATCATGGCTATTATGGAACATCCTTATTATGCTTCCTTTGGCTACCATGTTTCCAACTACTTTGCAGCCTCCTCCCGGTTTGGCACACCAGATGAACTCAAGTCACTTATCAACAGGGCACATGAGATGGGCATCACAGTGCTCATGGACATAGTCCAGTCTCATGCGGTCAAGAATTTGGCCGAGGGGATCAATGAATTCGACGGCACAATTCACCAATTTTTCCACTCGGGTGACCGCGGCACGCATAATGCCTGGGATTCTAAATTATTTAACTACGGAAAACATGAAGTAATCCACTTCCTGTTATCCAGCCTTAAATTCTGGCTGGAGGAATACCATTTTGATGGATTCAGGTTCGATGGAGTGACCTCCATGATCTATCATGACCACGGACTGGGAACAGCTTTTGATAACTATAGTAAGTACTTCAGCATGAATACAGATCTTGAGGCATTGACATATCTGCAGTTTGCCAACAATTTGATCAAAGAGGTAAGGCCTGATGCCATATCCATAGCGGAGGACATGAGTGGTATGCCTGGGATGTGTCTTCCTGTGGAAGATGGCGGCATAGGCTTTGATTTCAGACTGGCAATGGGGATGCCGGACTTCTGGGTGAAAACACTGCAGCAAAAGGATGAAGACTGGGATATGCACTCGCTTTATTATGAGCTGTCTACAAGCCGTCATCTGGAAAAGCGCATAGGATATGTGGAATCACACGACCAAGCATTAGTGGGTGACAAGACTCTCATTTTCCGCATGGCAGATCAGGAAATGTACTGGCATATGAGCAAGGAAGACCAGAACCCGGTGGTGGAACGGGCCGTCGCCCTGCATAAAATGGCGCGTCTGATCACAATTTCTATGGGTTCAGAAGGATATCTCAATTTCATGGGCAATGAGTTTGGTCATCCGGAATGGATTGACTTTCCTAGAGCGGGCAATGGCTGGAGTTTCAAACATTGCCGAAGACAATGGACATTGGCTGACAATACAAAACTCAGATATCACGACCTGAATCTTTTTGACCATGCCATGATCCATCTGATGTCTGAAGAGGGTCTTATGGGAGGCGGCGTGCCTCAATCTCTCTGGATTGATCAGAAGAGGAAAATCATAGCGTTCAGAAAGAAGGACTATATTTTCGCATTCAATTTCCATCCGACAGAGTCCTATCAGGACTTCGAGCTTCCGACCCATGAAGATGGCTGCTTCCAGGTAATTCTGGATACAGACGAGCCAAGATTCGGAGGACAGGGGCGTATCTCCCATGAGGTAAACCATGGAACCTATAAGCTGAAGATGAATCAAAAATTCAGCGGAATTGCCATCTATTCGCCAAGCCGCACAGCTATGGTATTAAGAAAGAAGTAACCAGCTAATCTAAGTTCTTTTTGAACCTCATAGCTGCTATTGCCAGCAAAATAATCGCAAATGCACATAAAACCAAGGTATCCTGCCAAAGGAATTCAATTCCAATACCTTTGAGAAATATCCCGCGCACGATTTCCAGAAAGTAGGTCAAGGGCATTATCCCGCCAAGTAGCTGCAACACTCTCGGCATGGTCTCCCGAGGGAAGACAAATCCGGATAAAAGAATTGAAGGTAAAATCAGGATAAAAGTCACCTGCATTGCCTGCAATTGGGTTCCTGAGATAGTAGAGATCAAGAGACCTATGGCTAAAATTGTAAACATAAAAAGCACTGCAAGTAAAACAAGCAGACTAAGGCTTCCTTTGGGAGGAACACCAAACCAATAAATACCAATGGCTAAAACAAAAGATAAAGAGATGAAGCCGATTACAACAAACGGCAGGAGTTTTCCTAAAAGCAGCTCCAGGGAATGAATTGGTGTCACAACCAGCTGTTCCATCGTTCCCCGTTCTTTTTCACGCACTATGGAGAAGGCTGTTAACATGGCAATAACATTCTGCAAGATCAGTCCTATTAGAGCAGGTATATTAAAAACTCTTGATTTCATATCAGGATTATACCAGACTCTCGTTTCTATATTGATCGGTAAACTGACCAGATCAGCTATTCCCTGACTAAACAGTCGTTCATTTTGGAACTGCAGCGCTTTATTTAAGCCCAAAGTTTGAACAGCTGCTATCGCTGCCCGTGCTACGGTGGGATCAGAACCATCAATAAGCACTTGGATAGAAGCTGTTTCCCCGCCTTGTACATGTTTCCCATAATCAGCAGGAATTATAATTGCGACCCTTGCTTTGCCGCTATCCAGAGATTCTTCGATTTGTTTATATCCTTGAACATAAAGATTAGGATTGATATAAATGGTATTGCGGAAGGCTTCAATCATCTCTCGGCTATCCATGCTTTGAGATTGATCCCAAACGGCTGTTGGCAGATGGTCGACATCTGTATTCACGGCATATCCAAAGAGCAGCAGAAGCAGTACCGGCATGGCAATAGCCATAATAAGGCTGGGTTTATCCCGTCTGATCTGGATGAATTCCTTGCGGAGAATCGCCATAAACCTTGTCCGGCTGAACGGCATTCTTATCCTTGCCCCCTTTTCCCAAGGTACTGATTACGGGGATCCTCAGAAGATTCTTGTTCTACATAAT
>DATMYJ010000229.1:0-3857 GCA_035561015.1 Desulfitobacteriaceae bacterium
GTAATAGGAAGACTGGATTGATTTTCCCGATCCTATCCGGTCAATTTGTGTGGGCGATTTATTAGAGTCCTGCAGAAAAAGAGTATAATCTCCACGGCACTTATTAATGTCACTAACCCGCAGGTTGGTTGAGATACCGACATTGCGGGCTTTTATTTCGCATTAGGCACCCTCTTATATTGAAATTCACCCCCAATAAGAAAATGCACCCACATGGATAAACAAAGGAGTGAATAAGGGTCTGTGTTGCAATTTCGGACAACATGGTAAGATAGTTATTATAAGAAAGAGGATCATGTACAATACCTGAAATCAGACACAAATACGATGAAGAATTCAAGAGAAATGTCGTCCGCTTGAACTATGGGAGCAGTAAATCGATCAAGAAAACGGCTGAGGATCTGGGAACCGCCCTTTTCAAAAAGTCGCTTAAAATACTGTCCGCAAAAGTGTTGACAACCCTCTCACTGAAATCGAAAGAGATATTGATCTCATGGTAATGGGAAGCCGTGGATATGGGCCAATGGTTGGTTCTATCACAGGGGTGTCATACAATATGTTCTTGCTGACTCTTCCTGCCCTGTTCTTATGGTAAAATAGTAATAAGTAAAACCGGGAAACTTAACTAGTATTATCAAGCATTAGTGACTTTTCCAGCAAGATTTTCACATGGGGATTTTGTTAAATAAGCTGAATAATGTTCTGGAACCAAAGGAGGTTCAAAGATGAAAACCCTCATTCAGGTGTGCGGTGATCCTACTGTAGACTGGTTTAGAATACACAACGAAGATAGCATAGTCAGGGAAGGGGTTTATTACTGGAAAAAACAGGAGGAAGATTCCTGGATTAGACTGAGTTCCAATCCAGGTGGTTCGGCTTTTGTGCTTCAGCTTTTAAATAGTATGATTCCTCAGGAAACAGCCATGATTGAAGGTGCAATACTTGCAGAAGAATTGCTGAATAGCCCTAAAGACAACAGGATAACAACTTCGTGGAAATCATGGAAGGAATCCCCTAATCCCGGATTCAATCATAATTCTTATCGCATAGAAGAATGGCACGAGTTTGAGCCTGGGAATTGGGACTACTCTGCTGCCAGACTTAAAGGCTGCCCTGATTTACTGGTAATTCAGGATATCGGTCTCGGCTTTCGGGACTGTAAAGAAGGATGGCCGGAAGTCTTGGCCGATGATTCCAGAGAAAAACTGCCCAGCGATATTATTTTCAAACTCGGTCAGTACAATGAAAGCAAGGAGAATCCTCTGCTTGACAGGATAGCAGAATTGGGTTTAGCAGATAGGACAACCATAGTAACTACCTTAAGCGACCTGCGTTCCTGTGCGGTCAAGATCGGCATATCTTTATCCTGGGAACGGATGCTGGAAGAAGTGGTTGATGCTGTTTTTAATCCTAATTGTCCTTTTGTCGACCCCGGAGGAAAAGGTCTCAAGTATAAACAGGTAATAGTAACCATGGGCGCAAGTGGGGTCATCATCGTCGAGGAGAGAACAGACACCATTATATTTGATCGCAGCGGTCAGGAAGGAGATTTTGCCAGTCGCTTCCCTGGACAGATGATGGGGTATAATACCTGCCTCCTAGGAGCTCTCGCCGCGACCTGGGCTGAAAGCCCGGAAAAAATTAACTGGATCGAAGCTAGCTGTATTGGTGTCAAATTAGCTCGTACCCTCCATATTCAGGGTTATCAGGTAGTAAAAAAAGATCATTTACAACATCTTCAATTTCCATTTCAAGCGATAGCTGATGCTTATCTCAAACTAAAATATACAGAAATTAACACCATGAATAATCCCTGCGATCAGATAAATGACATGGGGATATTTACCATTGAAAATGATGCTTTAGCCATTAAAACTGGCCGGGATAATTGGACTATTCTGGAAGAAAATTTATTACAAAACAAGAAGTATCAAGATTCTTTGCTTGACCCCCAAAGTACTGTATTTGAATGTGCCAGGAATATTGTGGTTAAAGGCCCGCTGGTATCCTTACCGAATGTGCCTGTTGAAATATTTGGCGCCTGGTCGAGTGCGGACAGACAGGAAATAGAAGGAGTTCACAGCGTAAATAATGCTATGAATGATTATCTGAAGCACAAAGGTTCCGAAAAACCTTTATGTATTGCTGTTTTTGGTCCGCCTGGAGCGGGCAAGTCATTTGTGGTCAAGGAGATAGCCAAAGGGCTTGGCATAAGAAGCGAGGCCCAATTGACATATAACCTTTCGCAATTCGAATCGCCCGATGAGCTGCAAATTGCATTTAGTGAAATTCGGGATCTTAATTTAAAAGGCATAATGCCGCTTGTTTTTTGGGATGAATTTGATACTCCGTGTGAAGGTAAAACTTTAGGGTGGCTGCGATATTTTCTGGCACCTATGCAGGATGGGGAATTTACTGACCATGGTGTATCGCGGCCTCTGGGGGGCGGAATTTATGTTTTTGCCGGAGCGACCAGACATACTTTTGAAGAGTTTAAAACTGGGGACAATACTGAGGATCGTGCGGCCAAGAAGCCAGACTTTACAAGTCGTCTGCGAGCCTATATAAATATCCGGGGAATCAACGGCAATCCCAATACCGTTGAAGACAGGCTGTACATGATTCGCAGAGCGTTTGTTTTGAGACAGTACCTGGAGATCATCTCACCTCAGCTTTGGACAAATGGTGAATTTGCCATCGAGGCTGGTGTTCTGGACGCATTTCTAAGAGTGACCCAATATTCTCATGGTGCTCGTTCTCTGGAGAATTTAATCAAAATGAGCAATTTGACTGATAAGCGCAAATTTGAATTATCAAGCCTGCCCCCGGATAATATTATTGAGATGCATGTAAATGTAGAAGAATTCAAAGCCCTGACCGCCAAGGACCATCGCGAAATGCTCAGAATCGGTATATCTGGACATGATAACCTCGTCCCTGATGAGATAGAAAGGTTGGAGGAAGCAGTCGATGATGTGATCAATTTTATAGAAAAACAATTTTCCCAGCATTTTCTTACCGTTTTCTCACCCTTGGCAGAGGGTGCAGATCGTCTGGTAGTTCGGCGGTTATTGAACAGGGATGCTACCCGGCTGATTGCTGTATTGCCATTGGCTCAGGATGAATATATAAACGAATTTGGCCTCACTGATGATTACAGGGTGGACAGTCATGGGGCTGAACTGCGGCAAGAATTGAGATATTGGTTGGCGCATAAGGCTATAGAAACAATAGAAATGTCTCCCTCTGCGACGAGAAAGGCAGCCTATCTTAAAGTAGGTCATTTTATAGCCGAAAACAGCGACATCTTAATAGTGCTCTGGGATGGCAATGAGGATCAGAATAGTTCGCTTACCTCTCAAATCGTGGCTCGGGCTGAAAAACTCAATAAACCCATCTGCCATATCTGGGCAAATAATTATAAAAGGGATCCATTAAGTTTTAATATGGAAATAGCTTGTGGTGAAATACAATATAAGAACTTTCTATGCCAAACCCAGGGCAACAAGAGGTAGAGATACCCACAAGCAGAAACACGATTAACACTGTATGTTCCCTGTCCGTGGGAACATACAGTGTTAATAGAGCGAAAATAGCTTGATAGCAAGGGCTCTGGGGCATTTAGCCCCTCTCTCTTTTTCCCGTTTATGTTTCCTTGGACAAGCAAAAGTAACAATTTTCCGCCCCCCGGGGGTCGCACAAATGCGCAAATGTATGGTATACCGGGCAGGGGTATAAGGAATATTCGCGGAATTGTTTATGAGATTTGGGCAAAAAGACCCCCCTGTATGTGAAACGGATGTGTTTCTATGAGTAGTTGGAGGGATTTCTATATTATTATGTTGATATTGCAGGAA
>DATMYJ010000230.1:0-6044 GCA_035561015.1 Desulfitobacteriaceae bacterium
TAATAAGGTTGAATAGGTCTTATTATCTAGGCGGGAGGAAACAACTTTGGGGAGAAATATCCAAAAGATAAACCCAAATAATGATTATAATGCTGATCAGATCGAAGTTTTAGAGGGCTTAGAGGCTGTACGCCGGCGTCCCGGTATGTATATAGGTTCTACAAGTTCCCGGGGGCTTCATCATCTGGTTTTTGAAATTGTTGATAACAGCATAGATGAAGCTCTGGCCGGTTTTTGTAATAATATCGAAGTAGTGATTCGGGAAGACAATACTATCTCGGTAACGGACAACGGACGGGGCATACCGGTAGATATCCAAACCAAAATGGGTATTCCGGCTGTGGAAGTGGCTCTGACTGTTCTGCATGCCGGCGGAAAATTCAGCGGGGAAGCCTATAAAGTATCCGGCGGATTGCACGGAGTTGGCCTAAGTGTAGTCAACGCTTTGTCTAAATGGCTGATTGTGGAAATAATGAAGAATGGCAATGTTTACCAGCAGAAATATGCTTATGGCAAAACAATGACTGAATTAAAGATCATTGCCAGCGACATAGGGGAACGTACAGGTACCAAGATTATTTTTGCCCCTGATCCGCAAATTTTTGAAGATCTGATTTTTCAGTTCGATATCCTGGCCCACCGTTTAAGGGAACTGTCTTTTTTAAATAAAAATGTCACCATAACCCTGAAAGATGAAAGAACTGCTATCTCAGAAGTTTATTCCCATACGGGAGGTATTCAGGATTTTGTCAAGTACCTGAATAAAAACAAGGATTCATTGCATTCTCAGCCCATTTATCTGGAAGGAATGAAGGATACAACTCAGGTGGAAATAGCTATTCAGTATAATAACAGCTATACAGAAAACCTTTTTTCTTTTGCCAATAATATCAATACCCAGGAAGGCGGAACCCATGAAGCTGGCTTTAAAGCGGCTCTGACGCGTGTTGTCAATGAATATGCGCGCAAATACAATATTTTAAAAGCTAATGATCCCAATTTGAGCGGGGAGGATATCCGGGAAGGCCTGACCGCGGTAATTTCTGTTAAAGTCAGGGAACCGCAATTTGAAGGACAAACAAAAACCAAACTGGGCAACAGCGAGATTCGCTCTATTGTTGATACCATAACCGGAGAAGGGCTGACTAATTATTTTGAAGAAAATCCGGTTATTGCCAAAAAAATCATCGAGAAATCTATCCAGTCGGCCCGAGCCCGGGATGCGGCCCGCAAGGCCCGGGAGCTGACGCGCCGTAAAAGTGCTTTGGAAAGTACTTCTTTACCTGGCAAACTGGCTGACTGTTCCTGGAAAGACCCGGCTTTATGTGAAATGTATCTGGTCGAAGGTGACAGTGCCGGCGGCTCAGCTAAGCAGGGACGGGATCGTCGTTTTCAGGCTATTTTGCCCTTGCGCGGCAAAATCCTGAATGTGGAGAAAGCCAGGCTGGATAAAATTTTGGCTAATATAGAGATCCGGGCTATGATCACAGCTATGGGAACAGGAATCTCCGATGATTTTAATCTGGATAAAGCCCGCTATCAGAAATTAATTATTATGACAGATGCTGATGTGGACGGTTCCCATATCCGGACTTTGCTTCTGACTTTTTTCTTTCGCTATATGCGTCCGCTGGTGGAGAACAATTACGTTTATATTGCTCAGCCGCCTCTCTATAAGATCAAAAAAGGCCGGGAACTAGTGTACGCTTATTCGGATCTGGAACTGGCTGCCGTCCTGGAGAGAGTAGGCAAGGAAAGGGCCGAGGTTCAGCGCTATAAAGGTCTGGGAGAGATGAATCCCGATCAGTTGTGGGAAACAACCATGGATCCGGCCAAACGGACGATTTTGCAGGTAACCATGGATGATGCCATCCGGGCAGATGAGATATTTACGATTTTGATGGGTGACAAAGTGGAACCACGCCGAGATTTTATCAATCAGTATGCCAAAGATGTCAGAAATCTGGATATATAAACCGCATATTTTAAAGGAGTTGCGCAGTCATGTCGTTCGAACTTGAGGGGGGTAAGGTTCTTCCCATAGAAATTTCTGAGGAAATGAGAAAGTCATTTATCGATTATTCGATGAGTGTTATAGTCAGCCGGGCTTTGCCCGATGTCCGGGACGGCCTGAAACCAGTTCACCGCCGTATCCTTTATACCCTGCATGAACTGGGCATGACACCTAACAAACCTTATAGCAAGGCAGCTCGTCTGGTGGGGGATTGCATGGCCAAGTTTCATCCCCACGGGGACAGCTCTATTTATGATGCGGCTGTCAGAATGGCTCAGGATTTTTCCAGCCGCTATCCCTTGATTGACGGCCACGGCAATTTCGGCTCGGTTGACGGTGATTCTGCTGCCGCCATGCGGTACACAGAATTACGCATGGCTAAACTGACCACATATATGCTGGCCGATTTGGATAAAGATACAGTTAATTTTATGCCTAATTATGATGAGAAACAGGATGAACCGGTAGTCCTGCCGGCTAAATTCCCCAATCTCCTGGTCAACGGCTCCTCGGGAATTGCTGTAGGTATGGCCACCAATATTCCGCCCCACAATATGTCGGAAGTAATTGAGGGAGCTATAGCCTTGATCGATAACCCGGAATTGGAAATCATGGATCTGATGAAACATATTCAGGGTCCGGATTTTCCTACCGGTGGGATAATTATGGGTCGGGAAGGAATCATCAGTGCTTATTCCAACGGCCGGGGAAGCGTTAAAACCAGGGCTAAAGCCCATGTTGAGCATATCCAAAAATCCGGCAAAAGCCGTATTTTAGTAAAAGAGATCCCTTTTACGGTTAATAAAGCTAAATTAGTGGAAAAAATTGCCGATCTGGTCCGGGAGAAAAAGATAGATGGCATAACAGATCTCCGGGACGAATCCGATCGGACGGGTATGAGGATCGTTATTGAATTGCGCCGGGATGTTAATCCCCAGGTGATTTTAAACCAGCTTTACAAACATACCCAGATGGAGGAATCCTTTGGGATCAACCTCTTGGCCTTAGTCGACGGTGTACCCAAGGTTTTGAATCTCAAGCAAATACTCCATTATTTTATCGAGCATCAGAAAGAGGTCATCATGCGCCGCACCCGCTTCGAACTCAACAAAGCAGAGGCGGAAGCTCACATTCTGGAAGGTTTGCGCATAGCCTTGGACCATATCGATGAAGTAATCGCCACGATCCGCTCTTCCCAGACAACAGAATTAGCCCGGGAAAATTTGAAAAGCCGTTTTGGTTTAAGCGAAAGACAAGCCCAGGCTATTCTGGATATGAGGCTGCAGCGTTTAACCGGCTTGGAGAGGGAAAAACTGGAAAACCAGTACCAGGAATTATTGCAGACCATTGCTTACCTGAAGGCTGTTTTAGCCTCGGATAAAATGGTTGAGACTATTATCAAAACCGAATTACAGGAGATCAACCAGAAATTCGGGGATCCGCGGCGAAGTCTAATCACAGTGGATGAGAGCAAGATGGAAATAGAAGATCTGATTGCCGAAGAAGATGTTGTTGTGACAGTGACCCATAACGGCTATATCAAACGTCTGCCTTTGAATGCCTACCGAAGTCAGAAACGCGGCGGCAAGGGTGTTCATGCCATGACAACCCGACAGGAGGATTTTGCTGAACACCTCTTTATTACCACTACCCATAATTATATTCTTTTCTTTACCTCCCGCGGCAAGGTGATTCGTCTCAAAGCCCATGAAATTCCTGAGGCCAGCCGAACGGCTAAGGGGACGATGATAATCAATCTTTTGAATCTTGACCGGGAAGCTGATGAAAAAATTACGGCTATCAAAGCAATCAAGGAATATAGCAAAGACTATTACCTGCTGACAGCCACCAAGAAGGGGATTGTCAAAAAGACCAGTCTGCAGGAATATGATTCTCCGCGTAAGGACGGTCTGATAGCCCTGACCCTGGATGAGGGTGACGAGCTGATTGGCGTCCACTTAACCAGAGGCCAGGATGATATTATAATGGTGACCCAGAGGGGTCTGGCCATTCGTTTTGCCGAACAAGATGTGCGCGAGATGGGCAGAGTGACTAGGGGAGTCAAAGGAATAACCCTTTTCGGCGATGATATTGTGGTCGGTATGGAGGTTATCAAAGAAAGTGCCGAATTGCTGACCATCAGTGAAAACGGCTTTGCCAAACGCTCGGATCTGGCTGAATTTCGGGTCCAGAAACGCGCTGGCAAGGGAGTTATTACGATGAAAATCAACGATAAGACAGGTCCTCTGGTAGGGATCAAAGTGGTTCAGCCTGAAGACCAGATCATGATAATTACAGCAGAAGGCGTTGTTATCCGCCAGGATGTTTCCGGAATTTCCAAACAAAGCCGCTCGGCGCAAGGTGTGATGGCTATGCGTGTAGCCGAAGAAGCCAGAGTGGCAGCTCTTGCCAAGGTCGTTGCTAAAGAAGAGGTTGAAAAAGACGCTGAGGACAGTGCAGTAAACCCGGAAAACAGGGAAGATTAGAACCAGGACCCCTAAATTGACAAAGTTTAGACTTGGTGTTACCATTCATAGGATATTCAAGACTTGAGGAGGAGCAGTGATGGCAGAGATAGCATCTTGGAAAGTCAAAACAGGTTTAGCAGAAATGCTTAAAGGTGGTGTTATCATGGATGTAACAACACCGGAACAAGCTAAAATAGCCGAAGAAGCAGGAGCCTGCGCTGTAATGGCACTGGAACGCGTACCTTCGGATATCAGGGCAGCGGGCGGCGTAGCCCGGATGGCTGATCCCACGATTGTTCAGCAGATCATGGATGCTGTGACCATACCGGTCATGGCTAAGGCCAGAATCGGGCATTTTGTTGAGGCTCAGATACTGGAATCTTTAGGTGCCGACTACATTGATGAGAGTGAGGTTTTAACTCCCGCTGATGATATGTATCATATCAACAAGCACGAGTTCAAAGTTCCTTTTGTCTGTGGCTGTCGTAATCTGGGAGAAGCCCTGCGTCGTATTGGTGAGGGAGCAGCTATGATCCGGACCAAAGGCGAACCGGGAACCGGCAATGTGGTGGAGGCTGTCAGGCATATGCGAACAGTTATGAGTGAGATCAGGCAATTGCGGACCATGCCCAAAGAAGAGTTAATGACTGCAGCCAAGAACATGGGGGCACCCTATGATCTGGTTCTCTATGTGGCTGAAGAGGGAAAACTGCCGGTGGTTAATTTTGCCGCTGGGGGCATAGCTACTCCGGCTGATGCTGCTTTAATGATGCAGCTGGGGGTAGACGGGGTTTTTGTCGGTTCGGGAATTTTTAAATCCGGAAATCCCAAGGCCCGAGCCAAGGCTATTGTTATTGCCACGACTCATTACAGAGATGCCAAAATATTAGCTGAAATTTCCAAGGATTTAGGGGAACCCATGTCGGGCATAGAAATATCTACACTTACGGCCGGAGAACGGATGCAAGAACGGGGCTGGTAGGAATGAGAAAACGTATCGGTGTTCTGGCTCTGCAAGGAGCCTTCAGGGAACACCGTCTGATTTTGGAACGATTGGGATGTGAAGTTATTGAAGTCCGCACGGCCGCAGATCTGACAGATATCCAGGGTTTGATCCTGCCCGGAGGAGAGAGCACAACCATAGGCAAACTTTTGCAGTTTGCCGCTCTGGGGGAAAAAATCAAGGAGCTGGCTGCTGCCGGGCTGCCTATTTTCGGAACCTGTGCCGGCATGATCCTGCTGAGCAAACGGGTCGAAAACAGTGAGCAGTATAATTTGGGCCTGATGGATATGACCGCTAAACGCAATGCCTTCGGACGTCAAATTGCCAGCTTTGAAGCTGATCTGGATATACCGGAACTTGGTTCCCAACCGGTGCGGGCTGTTTTTATCCGCGCTCCTTATGTTCAGGAAACTGGCCCCGAGGTGGAAATTCTGGCTGTATATGAAGACAGAATTGTTTTTGTCAGACAGGGAAATCTGCTGGCCAGTGCTTTTCACCCTGAACTTACATCAGATGGGCGGGTACACCAGTACTTTTTAAAAATAGTTGAAGAAAATTG
>DATMYJ010000231.1:0-3403 GCA_035561015.1 Desulfitobacteriaceae bacterium
GGCTATCGCAGAGGCCTGATTACTGGTTTGGCTCAAATTGTTGGAATTATCATTGGTTTTTTAGTGGCTTCGATGGAATATCTCAGTGTGATGCCATGGCTGAAGCAATTTCTTCCCCTGCAGACCTGGCTGGAGTCGTTAGTTTATAAGCTTGTCCTGCCCTCTTTTCAAAATCAGGCCGGAGCTGTAACGCAGCAGGGTTTGGACAAATTTCTAGAAGCTCTGCCTACTGATGTGAAGCATTATCTTGCCGCAAGCAATATGCTGGGGGGGCAGCCGGCAGCGACGCTGACCCAAAGTTATCTTGAAAACATTGCTCATAGTATCGCGACTTACATATCCGACAAAATCCTGGCTCTCCTGGCTTTTATCTTGGTTCTCTTTGTGGTTGCAATTATTATTACAGCGCTGATTAATATTCTGTTTGTTCCCTTAAAAATTTTCAGAGGTCCAGTTAAGCGAGTAGGCGGCATAATATTTGGTGGTCTGAGCGCATTCCTTATTTTGGCTATTCTCAGTGGACTATTATTGCCGGTAATCGAGTTAAATACGCAAAGCTCAGGATTATTGTTGCTGCAGCGTTCATTTTTCCTGCCTTATCTGCTGCAGACTTTTCAGTTGCTGAGAGAGTTATTTTACCTCCAGCTGGGCCAGGATCTGCAGACAACCTTCAGTTTTCTCCAAAGTTAATAACATGAAGTCAACAGCCTGATTATTAACCCAGCCTTTCACCAGCTCAGACTTTCATAGGCAGATACGGGCTGTTCAGCAATCGTTTAATGCAGAGAGGAACAATAATGTATAATTGGCGGACAACATTCCTGGCAAAATTTAACTGGCTGGAACTGGGTGGAAATATAGGGGAAAGTTTGCTCTATATTCTGGGAATTCTGATTATTGCCCGCTTATTCTACTCATTTGTAGTTTTCTTGTTGAGACGGGCCTTTACCCGTAAAGGCCGCTTATTTGCTAATAGCCGCAAATTTAATACTCTTTTCCCGCTTCTGCGCAGTATAGCTTTTTATTTGATTACTTTTGCAGTTTTATTGAATATCCTGAAACATGTTTTCAGCTTTGATACCGGAACCTTATTGGCATCGGCCGGAGTGTTGGGCGTGGCTCTCGGTTTTGGTTCGCAGAGTCTGGTCAAAGATGTGATCGGGGGCTTTTTTATTCTCTTTGAAGATCAATTCTCTGTAGGTGAATATGTTAAGGTGGGCCAGTTTTCCGGTATTGTGGAGGAAGTAGGCTTACGTGCCACCCGCCTGCGGGACTGGGGAGGGGAGCTGCACATTATTCCCAATGGTTACATTAATGCCGCCACCAATTACAATCGCGGCAAAATGCGGGCCCTGGTTGACGTCCAGATACCTTATGATGAAGATATCGACCGGGCTATAGAGGTCATCCATGCAGTGTGTGAGGACACAGGCCGGGAATATACCGAGAAAATTATTGAAGCACCTGCAGTCCAGGGTATAATACAATTTGGCGAACAAAATGTCATTTTGCGCGTGATCGCCTTTACCAAACCCAATGAACAATGGCAACTGGAACGGGAATTAAGAAGAAGAATATACAAAGCTATTTTGCAGGAACGGATCCGAATTTCCCAGACTCCGGATAATATTGGCGCAGATACCAAAACTATTGGCTAAGAAAGACAATAGTATGGGGCTTAAGCTAATTAGAATATCGAGAACATTTGTGAAACAGAGAATAATGATAAGATATCGGAAGCAATACCTTTAGGGCAGATATTACCGTTTAGACGGATATAATGATGAAGAGGACAGAGTGATTATCACAGACAAGGGTAAATATTATTCCGGCAAATCAGTCACCTAAGGAGGCCCTTAAATAATGCAGTTAAAGGTAGGCGATATTGTCCGCTTGCGCAAAGCTCATCCCTGCGGAAATACAGATTGGAAAATAATGCGGACAGGCATGGATTTCCGGATCCAGTGCCAGGGCTGCCAGCATCAGGCCTGGATTTCGCGTGTCAAGCTGGAACGTCAAATCAAAGAAATTTTACATACAACCGAAGCTAAGCCCGATGATACTACCCCAGACTTCTCTGAATGACGGGCAGAACCTGATTTTGTGTTGCCTGGAAGGATAACATCTCATATAATCAGGAGTGGTCACTTTTATTTAAAATGTAAATCAGGATAAGGCGTAAGATATGTGCTGAGAAAAGCAGACTTTATGAATCACGCCCAAGTTATAGAGTGGAGGCAAATAATGACCTTACATGCTGGTATTATCGGTTTGCCTAATGTCGGGAAATCGACTTTGTTTAATGCTATTACAAAAGTAGGTGCAGAAGCTGCCAATTATCCTTTTTGCACGATTGATCCCAATGTAGGGATGGTTCAGGTTCCGGATGGACGCTTGCAGGTCTTAGCTGATTTGGTTAAGCCGGGGCGGATTGTCCCGGCTACAGTGGAGTTTGTGGATATAGCCGGTCTGGTCAAGGGTGCCAGTAAAGGTGAAGGCTTGGGGAACAAGTTCCTGGCCCATATCCGTGAGGTGGATGCCCTTGTCCATGTTGTGCGCTGTTTTGAGGACAGTGATGTTATCCATGTGGAAGGCCAGGTCGATCCTTGCCGGGATATCGAAATCATCCAACTGGAGTTGATCCTGGCTGACCTGGAAAGCGTGGAAAAGAAACTGGAGAAAAGCGCCAAGCTCCTGAAATCCGGGGACAAAAAAGCTGTGGCAGAAGTTGAACTTCTCAACCGCCTGAAAGAAACCTTTGATAAAGGTCAGGAGGCCAGTACACTTTCTTATACGGAGGAAGAAAAGGATGTTTTAAAAAACATGCCTTTGCTGACCCTGAAACCTGTTCTTTATGCGGCCAATGTAAGTGAGGAAGAGGCTGCTCAGTCAGATAACAATCCTTTTGTAAAAATAGTGCGGGACATTGCTGCAGCTGAAGGTTCTCAGGTGGTGGTTGTCTGTGCCAAGATCGAAGCTGAGATTGCTGAACTTGACGACGAAGAAAAGATGCTTTTCTTGACTGATCTGGGGTTGACGGAATCGGGACTGGACCGCTTAATTCAGGCGGCCTTCAATCTATTAGGCTTAATGACCTTTTTTACTGCCGGTCCCATGGAAGTGAAAGCCTGGACTATTCGCCAAGGCACCAAGGCGCCTCAGGCTGCCGGGGTAATCCATACGGATTTTGAACGGGGCTTTATCAGAGCGGAAGTGGTTTCTTATGATGATTATGTGCGCTATGCCGGTTTTAATGGCGCCAAAGAAAAAGGTCTGGTGCGCTTGGAAGGGAAAGAATATATTGTTTCTGACGGCGATATAATTCATTTTCGTTTTAATATCTGAGACCATAAGCTTAATTCCAGAGAGCAGATCAGATCATTTGAGTGGAATTCAATAACCT
>DATMYJ010000232.1:0-5840 GCA_035561015.1 Desulfitobacteriaceae bacterium
GCCCTATCTGTTCAGGAGGGTTATGAACGCTCAGCCCATCTGCAGGAGGCGGATTTGGTAATCGTTAATACTTGTTGTGTCCGGGAAAGTGCCGAAAATAAAATATTGGGTAAAATTGGCGAATTAAAAAAACTCAAGGAACAAAAACCGGGCTTGCTTATTGCTGTAACCGGCTGCATGGTCCAACAACCTGAAGCCTTGGAACGTCTGCAAAAAAGAGCATCTCATGTGGACATTTGGACAGGTACCTATAACCTGCATAATTTCTCAGCAATTTTGCAGCAAATCGGAACATCCGGAAAAACAGCCCTTGTCTGCGACCAGCCGGACGATTCAGCAGTGGAGCTTTTCCTTCCCGAACAAGGCAAGTTACAGGCCGACGTCAATATTATGTACGGCTGTAATAACTTCTGTTCTTATTGCATAGTACCCTATGTCAGGGGAAGGGAAAGGAGCAGGCGGCCTGAAGATATAATTCAGGAAATCGGTATTCTGGTTGAGAACGGCTGCCGGGAAGTAACCTTGCTGGGGCAAAATGTCAATTCCTATGGTTTGGAATTTCTGCCTGCCTATGATTTTGCTGATCTCTTGCAGGAAATTGCTCAAATCTCCAGGTTGTGGAGAGTGCGTTTTATGACTTCCCATCCCAAGGATTTATCCGATAAATTGATCGCCACCATTGCTGCCGGCAGCAACTTGTGCGAACATATCCATTTGCCGGTTCAGGCCGGAAGCAATGAGATCCTTCATAAAATGAACCGCAGGTATACCCGGGAATATTATCTGAGCAGTTTGGGAAAAATCCACCAACAAATTCCGGGGGTCAGTATCACCACGGATATTATCGTTGGTTTTCCCGGAGAATCAGAAGACGATTTTCTCTTAACTCTGGATCTGGTAAAACAGAGCAATTTTAGTCAGGCTTTCACTTTCATGTATTCCAAACGATCCGGCACCCCGGCGGCAGAAATGCCTGATCAGATACCTTTGCATATTAAGAAAAGACGCCTACAGGAACTGATGAATCTGCAAAAAGAAAAAAGCCTGGAATGGCGGCAAAATATGCTGAGCAAAAGTTATCAGATCCTGGTTGAAGGTCCCAGTAAAACCAATCCCCAGCGATTAACCGGAAGAACCAGAAGCAATGAACTGGTAGTATTCACCGGGGACAGTTCGCTGATTGGGACCATGACCAATGTCAGGATAACAGAAGCTGGTCCCTGGACCTTAGTAGGCGAAATCATCTGACATTGTTCTCTGCGGGCAACCATCTTTTGCCTTCTGATTCAGGGGGGTCTCCGCACTCCCTAAGATATGATTCAGACATCAACAAGAGGGGAGAAGCCTGAAAATGACAACTCCAATGTTACAACAATTCCGGGCAGCTAAAGCTAAGGTCCCGGATGCAATTCTTTTTTTTCGCTTAGGTGACTTTTACGAAATGTTTGATCAGGATGCTGTTCTGGCAGCTCCGATCCTGGAAATAGCTCTTACGGCCAGGGAGGCTGGCGATGGCAAAAAGATTCCCATGTGCGGCATCCCTTATCATGCCGTCAATAATTATCTCCCCAAGCTTATTTCCTGCGGCTATAAAGTGGCTATTTGCGAACAAACAGAAGATCCCCGCCAAACCAAGGGTATTGTCAAACGGGAGATTATCCGCATTGTCTCTCCCGGGACGATAACAGATTCCTCCCTTGCCGAAACAAATAATAACTTTTTAGGCAGCCTGATCCATGATGGTGATTGGGGGCTGGCTTTTCTTGATGTCTCGACAGGAGAATTTACAATCTTCCAAACAGCATCCCTTGAGGTCTTGTTGACAGAATTAGCCCGGATTAAACCGGCGGAATTGCTTTTGCCCCCGGATCTGCTTAAAAACAGAAACTTTCAAAAATACTACCTGACAACGCGGCCCAAACAAACCTACAAAAATTATCCTGATTTCAGCGCCCGTTTTTTCAGGCAGTCGGCCCTTTTAGAGAACTTACCAGCAGCAGCTAAAGCTGCCGGTGCCTTATGGTCCTATTTTCTGGAGATAATGCCTGCTGTTAATCCTTCCCATATCGTAGAAATCAAATCCTATGGGCAAGATCAGTGGATGATACTGGACCAATGGACTCGCCGCAACCTGGAATTAACCGAGACAATTCGTAGTCAGGGGAAAAAGGGCACCTTACTCAGTATTCTGGACTTAACCAAAACGGCATTCGGGGGACGTCTTTTGCGCCGCTGGATTGATCAGCCTCTGATTGTTGCCGCCAATATTTCACGCCGTCTTGATGTCCTGGATAATCTGGTAAACGACTCCTTCATGCGCAGCGACCTGGGGAAATTACTGAGCGGCGTCTATGATCTGGAACGTTTAATGGCTAAAGTTTCCTACGGAAGCGTACATGCCAAAGATTTGCTGGCCCTGGCTCAGACTTTGAGCATTTTACCTGAGATAATTGCGGTGTTGGATAACAGCCGATCGGATATTTTACGAAACTATCAGCCCTGTTTCCGAGGTTTTGAAGGCCTTACTGCCTCGCTCTGTCAGTCTCTTAATCCTGAGGCTCCCCTGACACTTAAAGAGGGCAACCTGATTAAAAAGGGTTTTTCGGCGGAAATTGACGAGCTGCACAAGCTCGTTTCCGGCAGCAAAGAATGGATAGCCAATCTGGAAGCTTCCCAACGGGAACGGACTGGCATTCGTTCCTTGAAAATTGGCTTCAATAAGATTTTTGGCTATTATATTGAAATTACGCATGCCAACGCTCACCTGGTGCCGGCAGATTACCTGCGTAAACAAACTTTAGCCAATGCTGAGCGTTTTATAACCCCGGAATTGAAAGAATATGAAAATCGGATACTAGAGGCTGAAGACAAGCTGATAGAATTAGAATTTCAGCATTTTGTGGAACTCCGGGAGAAGACGAGGTCTTTTGCGGAAAAAATCCTGCAGGCTGCTCAAGCTTTGGCCGAAATAGATGTTTTTGTTAGTCTGGCTGAAGCTGCAGTCCGCAACCATTATATCCGTCCAGCCATCTCGGAAGACGGGGAATTAAAAATCACTGAGGGCAGGCACCCGGTTATTGAACAAATGCTGGAAGAGAAGAGTTTCATACCCAATGACACGCTCCTGACTGCCCAGAAACATCTTGCCATTATAACCGGGCCTAATATGGCCGGCAAATCTACTTATATGCGTCAGGTGGCGCTGATCGTTCTGATGGCCCACATGGGCAGTTATGTTCCTGCACAAAGTGCCATCATCCCCATTGTGGATCGTATCTTTACCAGAGTAGGAGCCTCTGATGATTTAGCCTCCGGCCAGAGTACTTTCATGGTGGAAATGCGGGAAGTGGCTCATATTTTGAATAATGCCACCAAAAACAGTATGATTATTTTTGATGAGGTGGGACGCGGAACAGCTACTTATGACGGTCTGAGTATAGCCTGGTCTGTAGTTGAGTATCTCGCTCAAAAACCCGATCTAATGGCCAAAACCCTTTTCGCTACCCATTATCATGAGTTGACAGGACTGGAAGAGCAAATGCCAGGAGTTTTCAATCTGCATGTGGGGGTTAAAGAACACCATGATGATATAATCTTTCTGCATAAAATATTACCTGGCCGGGCTGACCGCAGTTACGGTATTCAGGTAGCCCGCCTTGCCGGCTTGCCGGGAGAATTACTGAAGCGCGCCAAAACTCTTCTGCATGAATTTGAGACAAATACCGGCAAATTTAGGGATTTCATCATCCCGGACAAAGCTGCTCAGATAACACTTTTTGAAGAACCGGAAATCCATCCGCTTCTGCGGGAAATTGAATGTCTGGATCTCGAGGAAATGTCACCCCGCCAAGCTCTGCAGTATCTTTTTGATCTGAAGAGTCGTCTGGAGGGACTGGAAACGTTCTAAGAATCATGTTTCTATGGGCAGAACAGTGTTGATATGTTATGATGGAATTCAGAAAAGTTTGAATCTTTTTATTCAGAAAACTGTCTGCAGGATAGCCGAATTATTCTTTCAGGAAGACCATCAACTGTGAATATCCCGGAAATCAAATCACCGGTGGTACAAATAAGAGAGAAAAAATAAAGAGGTTGTGGAGAGTATGAATCCAGATAGTAAAAGAATCATGTCTATTGACGAAGTAAAAGATGCTTATCCCCAAAAGTTTGCTTCAACAGTACAAATGTTCAGGAATATCAAGCATGGCAATAGGATCTTCGTAGGCACAGGTTGCGGCGAGCCGCAATATCTTGTAAGATCTATGATCAATTATATCAAGTCAAATCCCAAAGCTATTTTTGATGCAGAAATAATTCACGTCTGGAACCTTGGGGTGTCGCCTTATACTGAAGAGAAATTCTCCATCAATTTCCGTCATAACTCCTTTTTTATCAGCAGCAATAATCGAGATGCAATCAATAGGGGAGTCGTTGACTATACACCTGTATTTATCTCCGAAATACCTGACCTGATGCGACGCAGGCTGGTACCTATAGATATAGCCCTGATTCAAACGTCACCGCCAAACTCCCAGGGATATATGAGCCTGGGGGTAAGTGTCGACATAGTCAAGGCTGCTACTGAGACAGCTGCGCTCGTCATAGTCCAGATCAATTCGAATATGCCCTGGGTGCATGGAGATGGTTTTATCCATCTGGACGATGTTGATTATATTCTGCCCTATGATGAACCCCTGTTAGAGAATATTGCCAAACCGGATGCTAAGGTAAGCCAAAAAATAGGAGAATATGTGGCTCGTATAATTCAGGATGGCGATACTATCCAGGTGGGCTATGGCTTAATGCCCGACTCAATTTTATCCCACCTGATGAACAAGAAACATCTTGGCATCCATACCGAGCTCTTGTCTGATGGTATTGTAGAACTAATGAAAAATAAGGTAATCGACAACTCCCGCAAAAAAATCAATGTCGGAAAAACAATTGCCTCTTTCTGCATGGGCAAAAAAGAAACCTACGATTATATTTACGATAATCCACAAATTGAATTCAAAAGGATTGACTATACCAATAATCCGCTGATTATTGCCCAGCATGATAATATGGTTGCCATCAACAGCGCTCTGGAGATTGACCTGATAGGCCAAACGACTGCTGAATCCCTAGGTAAAAAAATATACAGTGGAATTGGCGGTCAGACCGACTTTACCAGAGGCGCTAACTTAGCCCATAATGGCAAGACGATTTTGACCGTCAAATCAACTGCTATGAATGATACCGTCTCGAGGATAGTTCCTCTCATGAAGGAAGGTGCCAGGGTAAGCCTGCACGCCGGCGATATTCATTATGTGGTTACTGAATATGGGATTGCTTACCTGTATGGCAAGAATTACAGGGAGAGAGCCATGGAATTGATAGCCATTGCCCATCCCAAATTCCGTCCCTGGCTGATCGAAGAAGCTAAGAAACTGAATCTGGTTTATCATGACCAGGTATTTATCCCGGGGGAAAAGGGAATGTATCCCGAACACCTGGAAATGTACCGGAGTACAAAAACCGGGATGGAAATCTTTTTGCGGCCTGTAAAAATTACTGATGAACCTCTCCTAAAAGACTTCTTTTATTCCCTGACGAGCAATAGCATGTACCTTCGTTTTAATTCGATCCGCCCTGATATGCCGCACACACGTATCCAGGAATTTGAGGTTATAGATTATACTAAGGAAATGGTAATTCTGGCGATAATAAATGAAGGCGAGAAAGAAAAAGTCATTGGCATGGGGCAGTATTTAATTCTGAAAGATATCTATAATGCCGAGGTTTCCTTCGTGGTCACAGATACCTATCAAAAACAGGGAGTTGGCAGGCAATTATTACTC